>JARRNW010000153.1:0-14515 GCA_037384565.1 Candidatus Thiodiazotropha sp. | reverse complement strand
GGCTTGTTGAAGACCGCTTCCACGGCGGCCAGTTCCCGCACGAATCCTGTGGTGTCCGACTGTTTCTGTTTTTCCTCATTGAGATGGGGACTCTCACCGAAATCGAAGAAACGGCGCCAGAAGTACCAGAACACATTCGGGGCCGCGAGCCCCTCGGTCTTACCCAGATCGGAAGTAAAGCTCTGTGTATAACCGTAGGGCTGCAGGTCGGCGAAATCCTCACGATATCGGTAACGGGGATTGAGTAGCATCTCCTGGATCATCGCGCCGATGCGCGGCGCCTGATAGAAGCGGGCCAGCAGATTCGAAGGATAGCCAAAGTGACCGCTGGCGGCGAGCCACTGCATCATCAGGGTGGTCCCCGAGCGGGGGCCGCCCATCACCAGGAGCAGGGGATAGCGAGGTTTGGTAAAGCCGCTGAGTGATGCCTGCTCGGTTCGCTGTAAAGCGTTATTCAGCGTCTGCAAAAGACGCTCCAGTTCCTGGTTTCTTTGGAAGGCCTCGGTTCGGGCTTCGTTGCGCATCTCTTCAAGCATCAGTTGTCTCGTTCATGGCCAGTAGGCGAGAAATCCCCGGGAGGTTTTCCAATCAAGGTTACCGGTCTCAAGGGCAATCCTTTGCAATTCCTCATATCGGGATTGGCGAAACCATAACCAGAGTCGCGCTTCAACCGCATAGAGGGAGCAGTCGAAAGCCCACTGTTCGAATAACAGGGTCATGGCGCGGTTGGTGAACAGAAGGGTGTGCACCGGCAATAAATAGAACCATTCGGGATCCTTGGGAATCTCACCTCGCACCAGTGTGTGCAGTGCCAGGGTTCCATCGTCACTGACCAGCGTCCCCACCTGGTCGAGGCTGCGGCGGTATTCAACACCACCGGGAAATGCCCGGGAATCAATGCTGTCTCGCTAAGAGAGCCGGAAATAGGCCAATAGGGGTCATAGCCTGAAACCCGAAGACCGGCTTGATTGAGACGCTGCATGAGTTCCCCTTCGCCACAACCATAGTCGAGCCATTCCCCCTGGGCCGGAAGTATCCGGTGTTCACTCAAAGCGAGTAATACCCGGGCCTGTGCGTTAAGGCGGTTCCTCCAACGGGGATCGTCCGGGTTCTCATCGTGTCCCCGATAGGCGCCGTGGTATTCCTCGCATAGGGATTTCCAGTGAGTCTCCGGAAGATCCAGAAGGGTTCGCGCATGGACGCAACCGCAATGGGTGCAACGTTCATAGACAACCCGCTCGAGACCGAACCTATCGAACGATTTGCTCATGAAAGGGAGCAGGGCGCTTTGACATATGAGGCAACGCATTGTTGCTATACTACCCGTTTTTCACATCACTGATCGGGTTGTCATGAGATCCAACGAGGAACCTTTCTGGGACCGGTCGCGGGAAACCGCCTCGGAGCAGCAGCGCAATGCCCGGATCCTGGAGCGTATCAAGGTGCAACTCGATGCTGTCTATCCGCGTATCCCTTTCTACCGGCGTCTGTACGATGCCCATGGGGTCAAGCCGGGGGATATCCGCTCTCTGGAGGATTTTACCCAAAAGATACCGGTGGTGACCAAGGCCATGCTGCGTCAGTCGCAGCAGGATCATCCCCCTTTTGGCGATTATCTCGGGGTCGATTTCAGTGAGGTGGCCCGTATCCAGGGTACTTCCGGTACCACCGGTCAACCCACCTTGTTCGCCATATCCAAAACAGACTGGCAGCAGATTTCAGAGGACCAGGCCCTGCAGTGTTGGGCGGCGGGATTGCGATCCAACGATATCGTGCAGATCGTTTTTCCCCTGAGTCTTTATGTGGGTGGCTGGGGGCTACTCGGCGCGGCGGAACGGATCGGCGCGAAGGTGTTGCCCATGGCGGGAGGAGATACCACACGCCAGATCCGTATGTTGCAACAGGTTGGGGCGACGGTGATTTGCGGAACCCCTTCCTTTTGTCTGCATATTCTGGAGACCGCACGAGCCGAAGGGATCGATCTGGCTTCAGGACCTTTGCGCCTGGGATTTTTCGGCGGTGAGCCCGGTGCGGGTATCCCGGCGGTAAAACAGCGCCTTGAGGCGGGTTTCGGTATCCGGGCCATCGACTTTGGTAATGTGGCCGAACTGCACCCCTGTTCCAACATGGAGTGTTCCGAGCGTACCGGGATGCATGTCTACCAGGATATCGACTACACCGAAGTGGTCGATCCGCAGGATCCGAGTCGCGGCCTGGGTTATGGGCAACGCGGGGCGGTGGTCTATACACACCTGTGGCGTCACTCACAGCCAATGATCCGCTATTTTCCTGGTGACGAGACTTTGATGACACGGGAACCCTGCGCTTGTGGAAGGACCTATCCCCGCATGCCCCATGGCATCATCGGCCGTCTGGACGACATGCTGATCGTGCGAGGGGTGAAATTTTATCCTTCCGATGTGGAGGA
The DNA here is from genome assembly GCA_037384565.1 of Candidatus Thiodiazotropha sp. Taxonomy (GTDB): domain Bacteria; phylum Pseudomonadota; class Gammaproteobacteria; order Chromatiales; family Chromatiaceae; genus Thiodiazotropha. Next base: position 12,087 of record JARRNW010000153.1, on the reverse strand, counting down.
GGTATTACGCGGGCTCCCTGGAATGGGGGTCGAGTTCCGCATTCGGCTGATGCGTCGGGGCGAACTCGACGAGGTGGTGATCGAGACCGAGTGCGAACCCCGGTTGAATGCCGATGCCTTTCAGTCACAAGCGGAGCAGCGCCTGCAGAGTTTGCTGGGATTGCGAATGAGCGTATCGGTGTGTGAACCGGGTACTTTTTCGCGTACCGCATTCAAGGCACGGCGCGTCATCGATCAACGTCCGGAACAGACCTCATGAGTAAGCGAAAAACACTGGTCATCATCGGCAGCGGCGGACATGCGGGTTGTCTGCGGGATATCGCCCGCCTGGCGGGTTTTCAGGTCGCCGGATTTATCGACCGAACTCGACCTGCCGGGACAGCGGTGCTGGATCTTGGGATCCTGGGAGGGGATGAGCGACTTCAGGACGAGGCGTTCATCTCCCGGCATCATTTCGCCATCGGAATCGGGCACCCGCTGGCCCGGCACCGTTATGGGGAGTGGCTGTTGCACCAAGGCGCGGAGCTGCCAGTCATTGTCAATCCTTCCGCCTTCGTCTCACCCCATGCGACCTTGGGGCAGGGGGTTTTATTGATGGGTATGAACGCGGTCAATCATGGGGCCTGTATCGAGAATTTCGTGGCCTTGGACTGGCAGGTGACCCTGGGACACGGGGCGCACCTGGGCACGGCTGCGTTCGGCGCTCCCGGCAGCCGGGTCGCCGGGGATGTGGTGTGTGGTGATGACACCTATCTTGGCCTGGGATGTCAGGTGATCGAAAAGGTACGTATCGGCAAAGGGTGCCTCATCGGCGCCGGCGCCACCGTGATCCGGGATCTGCCGGATCATGTGCTCGCGGTGGGGTCTCCCGCCCGGGTGATTCGGGATAATCCGCCGGATACGGATCCTGAACTCGGCCCTATCATGTCAGGGATGAGCGCCTGAGTGCCAGGGTGTCGCCCAATACAAAGGCCCGGTCAAAGCCACCCCGGGCGAGTAATTCGTCTGCGGCCCGTTTGACCCCGCTTCCGAAGCTCCACACATAATCATCGAACAGAATCCAGCCACCATCCGTGATATGGGGTTCCCAGAGTGCAATATCCTGCCGCACATGCCGGTATCCGTGATTGGCATCGATGTGCAGCAGTGCGATTTCGCCCTGTAGCCCGATTCGGCCGAATTCAGGGGTTTCGAGAATCCCCGCTGTTACGGCCTCCTGGTATATCCGGTGTCCCACTGCTGAAGTCGCTCGGATATAGCCCAGGTTGGATTGCAGCGAGAGATGGGTGAGGAAGCCCTGAAAGATCTTTTCGAAGTCGATGGCGCCCACATCCCGGTTGATCAACTCGGCGGCGGACCCTTGATCATCCAATTTCGCGGCGCACCAGGGATCGATACTGATATGGTTTCCGATTCGATAGTGCGCGCCCAGCCAGGCCATGGCAAATGCGGATCGCCCGTACAATGAACCGATTTCCACCAGATCTCCAGGGGGTAGCAGGGGGGCGATGTGAATCAGTGTATAGAGTTTCGTCAGGTCACATTGACCGGGAATACCCAGGAATTGTTGATACAGTCCAGCCAGGGTAGCGCGGTTGAGCCTCTGGCCAATCCGCGGTAAATCGCCATCGTACAAGGCCTCTGCAAAGCCGTCCTCAAGGAGTTGCTCCGACCACTCCAGACTTTCGCCGATAGGATCCCAGTCCCGTTCATAGGGATCCGGCTGGACGAGTCTGACCGGATAGCGTTCGGGGCAATCCCGCAGCAGGGTCTGCAGACGGGTCCATGTACCCGGATGATGGGTGAAGATGTGAGTGATGTTGTGGCGCTCGATGAGAATGCGCAACTGTTCGGCGAAGCTGTTTTCCGTTACGAAGGGTAGATGGAGGATCGCTTCTCCATCGGGACCGGAGGTGGTCCGGGTGACTGAACTGGCCGCAACAACCGGCAGTCCCAATGCCCGCATCTCGGCTGCGAGACGCTGTCCGGCATCGATGTCGATGGGGAAAATCAGCAGCTTCAATGGGGCAGTCGTCGAATTCAGGCACTCGCCATGTGGGTCAGTTCCTCCCACAGACGTCGCGGTAGGGACAGCTTTCCTGAGCGTCGCGTTTCCTGCAGCCGGGCTTCCCCATGTGCGCCTGGAATGCTGTCCGGGCCGAGTACCGCCGAGAGGCGGGCCAGCAGATCATCAACATCCTGAGTGTGAAGCCCCGGTAGTTGCTCGGCGCTCATACCGATCATCACCAGGGCACCCCGTTTACTGGATCCTGCAAACAGGGTGGTGAGTGCCTCCACGGCCAGGGTCAGTGCATACTGTCTGTGTTCGGCGGCGCCATCGAACTGTTGGATGATTTTTCCTGTCAGTCGCAACTGGTCGTCGAACAATTCCGCTGCTTGCTTCGGGGAATGACCCTCCCGGGTCTTCACGCTGAGGGCCGACACCTCTCCCGGTGCGCCAAACAACAGCGCAAGCAACTGACCAAAGGTGGACGGAGCCGGGCTGACATCGGCAACGAAAGGTGGTCTGTCTTCCGAGCCCGGCATGGCCACAGCGATGGGGTTGGTGCCGAGCAGGGGTTTTTCACTTCCTTCGAACGAAACCAGTGGCGGGCTGGTGGCGAATCCCAGTGCAACCTGTCCGGATCGCGCCAGAGGTCGAAGATAATCGCCGATTACTCCGGTGGGAAAGGCCCCGTGGCATACCGCGACGGAAAATGCCTGAGTTTCGAGTTTCCGCAGCAGGCTGTCCGCAGCCTGGCGGGCCGCCAGATAGCCCAGGCTGCGTTGACACTCGAAGCGGGTCAGCCAGGGACTCAACTCCGCCATATCGGGCGGCGAATGGACCAAATTGCCCAAGCGGGTTCGCAACCAAGGTATGCGTACCAGGCCGTGGGAGCGTTTGCCCCGCAGTTCCGCATCCAGGAGTTGTTTCAAGGTCTCCTCTACGGCAGCTTGAGGCGACAAAAAGCCTGAGAGGGCCAGCGCACTGACCCGTTCGACTTCCGAGAGCGGTTGCTCTAAAAGTTCGCCTGGATTCAAGTGGAACCCCGCTGTTGCTGTTTGAGGAGTTCCTCGAGACTTGCGGTGAACGCCGCCAGCTTACGGCTTTCATCACCTTGAGCCTCCTCCAGGGCCTGTTGCAGACCGGTGCAGCGGTCACTGAATACCGGTCCGACCACGTCATCCATGCAGGCCCTTTCAAACAGTGATTTCACCAGGCTGGCGCCGAACAGGGAGGCGCCGGTCAGATCGGCATCGTTGAGAATGATCTGATTCAGCCGGGCATAGACCAACAGGGCGCCACGCAGATCCGCCCCACTGAGATCCCCGGCAATGTAGGATTGGACCAAAGTGGTCGCAGACAGGTTGGCGTTGTTCATCGACATGGCCTTGGGGGGGTCGCCGGTGATCATGGCGCGGTAAAGGTAGGCGCCGTGCAGATCCGCTCGCGTCAGGTTGCAGTCGCGAAAATGGGCGCAGCGGGCGGTAAAGCGGTTCAGTTTGGCCTCCTGAAAGGAGGATTCCCGCACCGCGATGTTCTCACCGGTGACACTGCTGAAATCCGAACCATCCGCAGTACAGTTGTAGAGGCTGGCGTTGTCGAATTTGGCACCGGAAAAATCGGCGCCCTCGATGTTGATGTTGAGAAAGCGGGCCTGTTCCAGATCGGCGAGATTGAAATTCGCGCGTGGCATGGACAGCGATGCGAAGTCCGCTTCACGGGCGCTCAGGCTGCGTGCGTCGAGGTGGGTAAAACTGCCGCCGCGTATGCGAAGTCCGGGCAGATTGGCTTGGGCCAGGGATATGCCGTCCGCGTCGACCAGGCGTTGCAGGCAGAGTCCTTCGCCGCTGGCCTCGTTGAAACGTACACCCCGACAATTGGACTTGGTGATGCAAAATTGCGAGAGTTGCGCGCCGGAAAAATCGGCCCCCGCCAAGTGACATTCGTTGATTACCGAACCCTGCAGGTTGCTGCGCCGGAAGTCCACCTCATCCATGATGCACTGATAGAAGGTGGTACCTGCAATGGAGTTGCCGGACAGCTTGACACCGGTCATGAAGCAGCCGTGGAAGAGGCTGCCCGTGGCATCGGTGAGGTTGCTCATATCCGCGCCGGTGAAATCGCAGACCTGGGCGGCGAAGGCGTGCATGTAGACGCCGCGCATGATCGTGCCTTTGAGTTGTGTGCGTTCCATACCTGGGCAGACCAGAGCGGCGCCGGTCAGATCGGCACCGTTGAGATTGGTGCCATGGAGTACTGCTCTGTTGAGCACGGCCTGACGCAGATCAAAGCCGGAAAGATTCAATCCCCGCAGATCGGCTTCACGTAACACCATGCCGCGTCCGGTACGGTCGATCAACTGCTGAGTGTAGGCACTGACTTCTTTTTGTGCGACGGCACGGTCTGTCGAGGCGGCCCAGCGGCGCAGCCGGGTCAGGGTGTCCAGTTCCGGGATTTTAGCCTCGATCGTGTCGATTTGTTCTGACGTGTTCATAGTTTCAACCTGCTCTAAATTAATAAATCATGAACCGAGTTGATCGTTTTTTGTTATGCGCCTGATTGTAACCCGGTATTCTCTACCGGTTAATATTAACCCGGACAACGGGTCTTCCACGCCTGCAACAGTGCCGTTTCGATCCCGTTGGCCGCGGTCGCGAAGTCCATGATCGAGGAGTTATTAATCTCGTCTCGCAGATGTTCTCTGATCTTTTCAAGACGTGGTCGATCCGCTGCCAGTCGCTCTGCCTTATCCAGGTACTCATCGAAGTTTTCCGCAAGCCATTCCTGTTTGCCAATGGCCGAAAGTATCCGCCGGGAAAGATTGCTGGGAACGGATTTTCCACAGCAGGAGATCACGGGAACCCCCATCATGAGTGCGTTGAAGGTTGTGGTCTGACCATGATAGGGGTAGGGATCCAGGGCGATATCGACCTCACTGTGCGAGCGCATGTATTCGTCCATGGGCAGGCTGGGTTTGAGGATGATCTGTTGGTGATCGACCCCTAATTCGCTGAACTGATCGTAAAGATACTCCCGCATGTTGGGGTTATTGTAGTCTTCGATCACCATGCGCAGCCGGGCATCGGGTATTCTATGAAGTAATTTCGCCCAGACTTCAAGGATCCGTCGGTCGATTTTTCGCAAAACATTAAATGAGCCGAAGGTGATGAAGCCGTTCGTCACGCAAGTCGATCCGGTCATTGCGGATCCGCTGATCCAACTGATCATCCGTGAAATGCAGGCAATCGCACCAGATATCGGCAAATTGTTGGATACGCTCGGTGGTGCTGTCTTTGATGTGATTGTTGTAATAGAAACACAGGGCGAATCTTTCCCGGTCGATATGCTCGATGACGGGTAGAAAATAGTGGGCGATGGCGTGTTGGCGCAGATCCGCCGAGATGAATCCCAGTTTCAGTTTCCGCCCCGGGGTGCAGTCGATATCCCCGTTGAAGGTTTTTCGGCAGCGCTTGTTGAGTGGCGCGATCGCCTTTCGCACTTCCCGGTAGATCGCTGCCTGATCATCTTCCGTGTAGAGCAGCTGGGTCAGGTAATTCTGTATCGCCACTTGATGACCGGGATCGATTTGCAGTGCTTTGCGATTACACTCCAGAGCCTCGGTCTGGCGCCCCTGATGGGCGAGGGCGTGAGCCAGATTGATATATACCTCAACGGTTTCATAACCGTTTTGCAGGCAGTGATCCAACGCCTGAATCGCCTCTTCATAGCGTTCCTGAAGACTGTAGAGCCGGCTCAATGCCAGATAGCCGACCTGCGCTTGCGGGTTACTTGTAATCAGGCGTGCATAATAGATTTCGGCCTTGGCGTAATCCCGGGTGATATTGGTGTGGAATTTACCAATGAGGTAGTACATACGCGGCTCAGTGCATCCACTGCGCTCAGCCAGTTGATAGGAATTTCCGGCATCCGCATACTGACCCATCTTTTCCAGCGCCAGGCCGCAAGGTACGAACCAACAGGGCTCTCCCTGGCCATCGGATACAGCTTGCCTCAGAAAGGGTAAGGCTTCTTCAACACGATTCTGCAGCAGTAAGGCCTCACCCATGAGAAGCGAGGCCTTGTGGTTTTGCGGCTCTTTCTTGAGAATTCGCGAGAGCAGTTTCAGTGCATCCGCAGGTTTCCCCTGGTTGATCTTCTTTTCCGCTATGAAGAGATTATTCGACATGAATGATGGCTGGTTCCGGTTTTGGGGCACTGTCTCCTTAAATGCGTTTGGTCCGAGGAACCACGCTTATTGAGATCTCCTGCAAGGCGCCACGTCAACTTGAGGGTCGGATGTGACCAACCTCGTTGAATCATAGCATTTCTGTGCGCAAACAACAGGATGAGGTGGTCGGGTTAACAATGCAACTGATCCAGCCAGGCTCTCAACAGGGTTTCCGAAGCAGGAACGATCTGCCTGGAAACAGCATGGGTGCGTTGTCTGATTTCGTTCGGTTCGATACCGGTCTGGTTCAATTCGCAGCAATGACCTATCAACCAGCGTTCAATTCCGTTTGGATCGACTTCCGCATGGCACTGAATACCCAGAATGGTCTCACCTAGGGCAAACGCCTGATGAGGGTAGTTTTCGTTACCGGCCAACAGATCGGCCCCGTCCGGAAGGTCGAAGGTGTCGCCGTGCCAATGCAGTACAGGTATGTTTTCCAAAGCTGCAAGGCAGGAATCACGCCCCTTCTCAGTCAACTGTAACAGTCCCCAACCGATCTCCTTGACCTTGCCGGGATAGACCCGGGCACCCAGGGCGGCTGCAATGAGTTGAGCGCCCAGACAGATACCCAGGGTAGGGCGTCGTCGGATCAGGCGAGTTTTCAACGCCTCCAGCTCGACGGTCAGAAAAGGATATCGCTCGGTTTCGTACACACCGATCGGTCCGCCCATTACGATCAGCAAGTCGGCATTCTCGATCGGTTCCTGAAGCTCATCGACTCCGGCGTCGTAGTAACGATAGCTCAGACCCAGGGTTTCAATCACGGGAGCGAAGCTGCCGAGATCTTCAAACGCCAGATGTCGAATCACGGCAATACGGGATGTTGTATTCAGCATGGGGACTCTCACAGGGTCAGCTCTTTATAGGGTGCAAGTCTATCATCTTCACTAGGCCTTGATTAAGTCCACAATGCGGAACTTTCGGAATGATAGAGAAATTGAACGAGGTATTAATAGTGGCTGAGATTTGGAACGCGTCTTCTGCAATCGCCGGTAAAGTAACCGCAGTTGCGGATAGGGTTACATAGCCCTACTATGCGGCTTTCCCTGCGCCTGGAACAGAGACATTTATCCTGTGTGTTTTGGTGATTCTTTTTTCTCAATGCCCATTCTCCCAGTATAGGACACTACACTAAATTGGAGATATGGCAGATTCTGCTCTTGGCCCTCGTCGGTATCCTGGCGGGATGGCTGAATGTGATGGCGGGTGGCGGGTCCTTGTTGACCGTGCCTGCTATGTTGTTCATGGACATCCCCGGCCCTGTAGCAAATGGCACTAACCGGATTGCCATTCTTGCGCAAAATATATCCGCTATTGCCGCATTCAAACGCAAGGGGCATGCTGAATTCAGACTCGGGCTGAGTCTGGCTACTGCCGCTTCACTCGGAGCGGTAGGTGGTGCATCCATGGGTGTACAGCTGGAAGGTGAGTGGTTCGATCGGATACTTGCGTTGGTCATGGTCGGAGTGATGGTTCTGATGGCCACCGGGCATGACCGGGTCAAACCCGTCGGAGGGAGTGAGAAACCCCGTCATCTCTTGGCGGGTCACCTGTTGATGATCGCTGCGGGATTCTGGGGAGGTCTCATCCAGATCGGCGTGGGTTTTGTTCTGATGCCGATTTTACACCGGGTGCTGGGTCTGGATCTGATCCGGGTCAACATGTACAAGGTCATGATTGTTCTGGTCTATACAATCGTGGCATTGTTGATCTTTGCCTCGAATCTGCAACTGCTCTGGTGGACCGGTCTGGGGCTTGCGGTGGGTAACTCAATCGGCGGTTGGCTCGGTGCCCACATGACGATCAGCCATGGTGAGAGGCTGATTCGCCGTGTCCTATATATCACGCTCAGTGGGTTTATTCTCAAGCTGCTGTTTTTCTAGGGAGATGGGCGTTTCCGCTGGGTTGTCTTGATCGGATATTATTTATATTATTCAGTATGATATAGCTGTTATTTGAACCTATTTATCTGCATTGGCGCTTTAACCGTGAATCCGTGGATTCAGGGTTAAGCCAAAATCCACCATCATCCCTGCGAATACCGGGTTCCAGAAGGTTGAGTACCGAATCCAAAATTCAGGGGTATCATTAGAGGATGACCTCGTTCACCTTCCATCCGGCTGTCACCTCCTGGTTCCTGTCTGTGTTCCATGCCCCGACGGAGGTTCAAACTCAGGCCTGGCCAGCGATTCAGTCGGGCAGGGATACCTTGATTTCTGCACCGACCGGGTCAGGAAAAACCTTGGCAGCTTTTCTCGCGGAGATTGATCGACTGGTTGTCGAGGGGTTGTCTCATTCCCTGCCCGACGAGACGCGGGTACTCTATATCTCACCTCTGAAGGCGCTTTCCAACGATATCCACAGGAATCTGGAATTGCCATTGAACGGGATCCGTGACGCCTTGCTGGAGCAGGGTTATGAGGATGTGCCTGTGCGTTCCATGGTGCGCACAGGAGATACCTCATCGTCGCAGCGTGCGATGATGAAACGGACACCGCCGCATATCCTGGTCACAACCCCGGAATCCCTCTATATCCTGCTGACCTCGGACTCGGGGCGCCAGATGCTACAGACTGTGCGCAGCGTGATCGTGGATGAGATTCACGCGGTGGCAGGTAATAAGCGCGGGGCGCATTTAATGTTGAGTCTTGAGCGGCTCAGTGCCCTGTGTGCCAAGCCCCCCGTACGCATCGGGATTTCCGCCACTCAAAAACCTATTGAATCGATGGCCCGCTATCTGACCGGACGGAATGCCGACTCTGACCAGCAGGTTTGTAACATTATCGATATCGGTCATGTTCGCAAACGTGATCTGGCTATTGCAATGACCGATGCGCCGATGGAAGCGATCATGGCGAATGAGGCCTGGGAGTTGATCTATAGACGCCTGGAGCAGCTGATCGAGGAACACCGCACCACGCTGATTTTCGTCAACACACGGCGCTTGGCGGAGCGGGCGGCCGCAGCCCTGGCCCGACACCTGGGCGAGGAGGCCGTTACGGCCCATCATGGCAGCCTGGCGAAAGAGCATCGACTGCAAGCGGAACAACGGCTCAAGTCCGGGTCGTTGAGGGCCCTGGTGGCCACTGCCTCGCTGGAACTTGGAATCGATATCGGCGAAGTGGACCTGGTCTGCCAGATGGGTTCACCACGCAGCATCGCCACCTTCCTGCAGCGCGCGGGTCGCTCGGAACACCACCTGAGTGGCATCCCCAAGGCACGCCTGTTTCCCTTGAGCCGGGATGACCTGGTGGAGTCCGCCGCCCTCCTGGATGCCATTCACCGCGAGGAACTCGATCAAATTCCGTTTCCCCAGCAGCCACTGGATGTGCTGGCACAGCAGATCATCGCCGAAGTCGCCTGCCGAGACTGGGACGAACAGCAATTGTACCGATGTTTTCGTGCTGCCTATCCCTATCGCGGACTCGATGAAGCGACCTTTATTGATGTCATCAAAATGCTCTCCAACGGATTTCTCACCCAGCGGGGGCGACGAGGAGACTACTTACATCGCGATGCGGTGAATGGTCTGCTGCGAGGGCGTCGCCATGCAAGGTTGACCGCGATTACCAATGGTGGCGCGATACCCGATGCGTTTGATTACGATGTGATACTTCAACCCGAGGGACTCTTCATCGGTAGTCTCAACGAGGATTTCTCCTTTGAGAGCATGCCCGGTGACATCTTCCAGCTCGGTAACTGCTCATACCGCATTCTGAAGATCGAACAGGGCCGGATGCTGGTTGAAGATGCCCGGGGACAGCCCCCCTCCATACCCTTCTGGTTTGGTGAAGCACCGGGACGCACCGATGAGCTTTCCCATGCCGTGTCCCGTTTGCGGGAACAGATCGACCAACGGCTCGAGGCAGGTCAATCGGCCGCCTTGAATTATCTCCAGGAGATACCGGGTCTCAACGATGTTGCGGCCAGCACGCTCGTCGAATATCTGGCGGCCAGCAAGGCCATGTTGGGTATACTGCCGACCCAGCAACAGGTTGTGTTCGAGCGTTTCTTCGATGAAACCGGCGATATGCACTTCGTCATTCATGCGCCATTCGGTTCCCGCATCAACAAGGCCTGGGGTCTGGCCCTGCGTAAACGGTTTTGCAGGCGATTCAATTTCGAACTCCAGGCCGCCGCCAATGAAGACAGCCTGATCCTTTCGCTGGGTCCAACCCACAGCTTCCCCCTCGAGGAACCGGCCGGGTATCTGAAGGCGCAAACGGTCGAGACCGTGCTGATCCAGGCCCTGTTGGCCGCACCGGTGTTTCCCACTCGCTGGCGCTGGGTAGCCAACATCTCCCTGGCGGTACCGCGTATGCGGGGCGGCAAACGGGTGCCGGCGCCGTTTCAGCGCAACGATGCGGAAGACCTGGTGGCCCTGGTGTTCCCGGATCAACTGGCCTGCTTCGAAAACATTCAGGGCGAGCGGGAGGTACCGGATCACCCCCTGGTCAACCAAGCTCTGTGGGATTGCCTGCATGAGTTGATGGATATCGAGGGCCTGAAACGGGTGTTGCAGGGAATAGAATCGGGGAGCATACGGGTCATCACCAGAGACCTTCCAACCCCGTCGCCTATGTCCCATGAGATACTCTCGGCACGGCCTTATGCCTTTCTTGACGATGCGCCTGCCGAAGAGCGGCGTACTCTGGCAGTAAAACAACGGCGGGACCTGGATTCGAACAATGCCGCGGAGATGGGGCAGCTCGATCCTGAAGCGATCCTACGGGTGAAGTCGGAGGCCTGGCCACAGCCTCGCTGTGCAGATGAACTCCACGATGCCCTGAACATTGCGGGTTTCATCGGAGAAAGTGAGATTACGCCAAGTGATCTTCCAATCTGGCGAACTTATCTGGAGATCTTGCAACAGCAGCAACGGGCGACGTGCCTGATGCATGCAGACATCAGGTTGTGGGTGGTCGCGGAGCGGCTTGCGTCGTTGCAACGGATTTGCGCGGGACACAGGCTCGACCCTGTGATTACCCCGCTGCCTGACGAGGAGGGCGAATCTGATGAGTCAGCTCTGCTGGAAATCATTCGCAGCCGCCTGGAGTGTCTCGGACCTGTGACGGTCCGGGTTTTGGCTCAACCGCTCAATCTATCCATGCAACGGGTAGAGCAGGCGCTGCGGGTTCTGCAGGGGGAGGGCTATGCGATCCAGGGCTATTTCGATCCCCGGGAGGCGGAAATCCAGTGGTGTGAACGGGGATTACTGGCGCGCATCCATCGCTACACATTACGACAGTTGCGGCGTGAGATCGAGCCGGTGAGTCCCGCTATCTTCATGCGTTTTCTGTTTCAGTGGCAGGGATTGGATCAACGGTCACAGGGACTCGCAGCTTTAGAGCGGGTCATGTCGCAACTCGAAGGCGTCTGCCTGCCGGCAGGCAGCTGGGAGTCCGAGATCCTTCCAGCCAGGCTTCAGCCCTATGATCCACAGCATCTGGATGAATTGTGCGGTTCCGGCCGACTGGCCTGGATGCGTCTGAATCCAACCGAACCGCAGGACGGCAAACGCAAGAACCCGGCGGTGAAAACCACCCCATTGGCATTTATATTCCGACCCAACCTGTGGATATGGCGGAATGCTGAAGCACCTGTTCCGGAGGGGTTGAGTGCCGCCGCGATGCGCGTGAGAGAGGTTTTAAAGCAGTGGGGCGCCAGCTTCTTCGAAGAGTTGCAACCGCAGACCGGGCTATTGAAAAGTCAGTTGGAACAGGTGCTGGGAGAACTGGTTGCCTGGGGATTGGTAACCTCGGATCAGTTTCAGGGGTTGAGGGCGATGATCCAGCCGCTAAAACGACGAACACAACGGAGCAGGCATGCGGGTATCAACACCCCATTAGCC
>JARRNW010000152.1:0-7744 GCA_037384565.1 Candidatus Thiodiazotropha sp. | reverse complement strand
CGCGAGCAGTCAAGCAGGGAGCGAGGCGAAGCCCCGATTGCGGATTTCGCCCTGAATCGAAGGTCCTTGCAAAGCGTAAGTCTTTGATTGGATTCCAGTCATTGCGATATGGGGGCGCAGCCGGAGTATTTCGCCACGGATTAACAATGAAGCTCAAATCACGACTCGTACAGAAAAATCAGTTTATATTCCTCATACTCCTGACTTTTCAGATGTTTCTCGACGCGCTTCCGTTCCAACTGTTGCTTCCTACAAGTGGCGCACTGGATGACGGGTTGCCTGAGAACGCAACCTTGATGAACCTCCTTTCGGATTGGGTCGATGCGGGTTTGTGGCGTAAACCGCTGTTGTTCAGTCTGGGACTGGGTATCCTGTTGTGGGCGATCTATCGTTGGCTGGAGCGCCACATACTCTCTCCCCTGAGGCGCAGCCAGGACATCCTGCTGTCGCTGGCGGAAATGGAATCGTTCGTACCGGATCTGCGTCAGTTACATAATCCGCCTGAGTTTATCCATCAGGGGGTTGCTCAGCTGACCCACGCGACCCTGCAGCGCGAGGCGCAGCTGGCACATCAGATGGCTCTGTTTACAGCCCTGTCGCAGACCGGCACCACCATGCGGCATATCAGTTCCCCGCAACTGTTGTTCGAGCGGGTATGCGAAATCGCGGTAACCTACGGGGGATTCAAGGCCGCCTGGATCGGCGCCCTGGATGGGGAAGGCCGGGTGGTCCACCCGATCGCCAGTTATGGCGTTGATGCGGCGCATCTCAAAGTCTGCAAGTTCGATCAGGATCTGACCGATCCTCAGGCTGACGGGCCCCTGGCGATTGCAGTGTTTGGCAAGAGCCCCTCGGTGGTTGAAGCGGCCGAGTCCGAAGCCGGAAAGACCACCTGGCATCGCCTGGCGCACCTCAGCGGAGGGCGTTCATCGGCCCTGTTCCCCATTGTGGTAAAACAGGAGGTGGTGGCTACGCTCACCGTCTACGCGGAACCCTCCGGTTACTTCACTCCTGTGATCCAGGAGTTGCTGGAAGCCATGGTCAGCAATCTTGCCTTCGCCATCGAGAGCATCGATCGCAATCAAGCGCATCAGATCGCCATTCAATCCCTGCAGACCTCTTCGCGCCAGCTCAGCGAGGTCAATCAGCAGATGTCCCTGCTGCTGGAATCCACTGGGGAGGGTATTTTCGGGGTGGATGAACAGGATACCTGCACCTTCATCAACCAGGCGGCCGCGGGTATGCTGGGCTACAGTCGCAGCGAATTGCTGGAACAGCCGATTCATCGAAAAGTACGGATACCCTCCGTGGAGGGTGAATCCTTCAACAAGATGGTGCGCGGTCAGGGTGACGCGATTCGCGTGCGGGATGAGTCCTTCGTGCGCAAGAATGAGACATTATTTCCCGTGGAGTACTCGACCTACCCGATTCATCAATCGGGGGTTTTCAAAGGATCGGTCACGGTCTTCCGGGATGTGACCTCCGGTCGCGCCATGCTGCGGGAGATGCGCTTTCTGGCGACCCATGACTCCCTTACCCACCTACTTAACCGGCACGCCTTTGATCAGCGCCTGCGACAGGCCTTTCATCTGAGCCGGGAGAAGAGGGTCGAGCATGTTCTGTTATACCTGGATCTGGATCAATTCAAGCTGATCAACGACACCTGCGGCCACATGGCGGGTGACATGATGTTGCGCCAACTGGCGCATCGGTTGCGCCAGGCTATCGGCAATGAGGATGTGCTGGCGCGACTCGGTGGGGATGAGTTCGGACTATTGCTGGAAGATTGCGACCTGAATCGCGCCAACAAGCTGGCCAATCAGATCTGTAGCGCGGTGAAGGCGTATCGATTCCACTGGGAGGGGCGAAACCATTCGACCGGTGTCAGCATTGGTATTGTGGTGATCGGACCGAAAACCGAGAGTCCCCACAGCGCTCTGAGTGCGGCGGATGCAGCCTGTTACGTGGCCAAGGACATGGGACGAAATCGGGTCTATGTCTATCAGCCCCATGATGAGGAGATCAATCGACAACAGGGTGAGATGCACCTGGTGGGTACGATCGAGAGCGCCATGGATCAGCAGCGTTTGTCTCTGTTTCAGCAACCCATCATGTCCCTGCGTAGCAGCGCAATCGGCGATGAGCACATCGAGGTGATGCTACGCATGCACGATGAGCGGGGTAAGCAGATCATGCCTGGCGCCTTCATTCCCGCCGCGGAGCGATACAACATCATGATCAACCTGGACCGGTGGGTGATTCATAACACCTTTCAGTGGCTGGCAAGGAACCCGGCGCGTCTCGAGGAGCTGGGGCTTTGCGCGATCAATCTCTCGGGCCAGTCACTGAACGATTGTGTTTTGCATGAATACATCCTCGAGCAGCTGCGGGAATTTGGACTGCCAGCGGAGAAAATCTCGTTCGAGATCACCGAAACGGCGGTGGTCAGCCGACTTGATCAGGCTACAAGGTTCATCAGCCTGTTGAAACGACGCGGATTCCGTTTCGCCCTGGATGACTTCGGTACCGGTATGTCATCCTTTGCCTATCTGAAGCATCTCCCGGTGGATTACCTGAAGATCGATGGTGGTTTCGTGCGCAACATCCTGAGCGATCCCGTGGATCGGGCGATGGTCGAATCGATCAATCAGATCGGGCATCTGATGGGCCTGCAGACCATCGCGGAGTATGTGGAGAATGACCTGATTCTGGAGCAGTTGATCGAGATCGGTGTGGACTATGCCCAGGGATACGGCGTGGTACGGCCTTCGCCATTGACCCAGACCGGATCGGGCTGGAAAAACAGGCAGGGACTGCTGCTTCACTGAGTCAAGTTGGCGGATTGCTTTGGGGGGTGGTGTCGAAAACACAACCCCGGTTTCCAGGCTGATCAGTCGATCCGGCACTGCTCCAGAAACGCCTCGAGACCCACTTGTTCGGCATATGCCTTCAGGGCTTTTGGTCGCGGACCTTTCTCCTTGACCACGTACACCTGGTCCGGGTTGTCCGGCAGCTTGCTATAGCTCCCCGCGGGTATCTTCACGGTGACCGTGGGGGTGCGCACCGCACGCTTTTTCCGCGTCACCTTCTTGCGTGTTTTCTTGGTTGTGGCTGTTCCCTGGGTGTCTTGCTGGGGCTGCTCCAGCTTATTGACAATCCGGCTGATCTTTTTCAGATTGTGGGCAATGTAGCTTTCTAAACTGATGTCCTGCTGCTTGAGAATCTTGTCGATCTCGTCGCTGGCCTGTTTTACGGCCTGGGATTCCCGCGCTGCCTTCTCCTGTTCCTTTTCCAGGCGCGCCAGTTTTGCCTTCAGTGTGTCAATCTCTTTCTTAATATTTGGCATGTGTCTTGGCTCTTGGTTTCTGCTCTGTAAAGCTGTCCGGATTCGCTTAAATGCGCGGAATTTTAAGATTATTCCGGGTGTTTAAGCAAATGAACCTGAAGATTTGGTCGATGCGTGGGAGTGTATTGAGTGGTTGGATCAGGAGGGGCTTTGTAAGGCTCTCGAGGTGGAGTCGAAATCATGTCGCATCTCTGTGGTAGATGTCATCTTTTTGAATTTTAAAGTAATTGTTAAAATTATAGGTGGCTAATCCTAATTTGGGAATTTGTATCTGTGACAGTGTTTCGTTCTTGTGGTAGGTTGAAGTTAAGGGGGTGGGAGAGCGCAGTGCATGAACCAGTTTGACTATGAAAACCCAGATTTCGATGACCTGCTGAGGCTGGCTCGGGACGATCCGGAGCGCTTTGAGGTCGTGCGAAAACGGACCATCGCCACCTTTATCGCCACCCTTCCCGACGAACGGCAGGATCTGATGCACCGCTTGCAGTGGAAGATTGACCAGGAGCGGCGCAACCGCACACCACTCAGCGCCTGTATGCGTATCTCGACCCTCATGTGGGAGAATTTGGTGGGTTCCCATGGGCTGATGGGATGCATTCAGAAGAGTCGGCTGGTGGCCCAACGTGGTGCTCCACCCGGGCGAAATGACAGCAACATCGTACAGTTTCCCCTGACCTCCTCCTGAGGCGCCGCTTCATTCAGCTAGCCGCTGAGGGTCGGGGCTTGCCTTATCCGACTACTTCGCTTATCATTCCGCGCCTTTCCGGCGCTTCACGGGCACGGACCAAGGGGTCCCTGACGTGCAGATCGATGTCGTAAGGCAGACGAACAGGGCGCTCTGACAATGGTAAACATCTTAGTGAGTCAGTCATGAAACCGGACATCCATCCTCATTACGAGGAAATTAAATTCGTATGCAGTTGCGGCAATGAGATCGTGACCCGTTCCACTCTGGGTCAGGATGAAGTACATATCGAGGTTTGTTCCTCTTGCCATCCCTTCTATACCGGCAAGCAGAAGATCGTGGATACCGCCGGTCGTGTGGATAAGTTCCGCAAGAAATACAATCGCTGATTTGCTTCCCGGGCGGGGCACCCGTCGATTGTTCACCCGGGCACTGCAAGCCTATCGCAGAAGGGCCTCGCGTGGCGGGGCCCTTTTGTTTTGTGGGCTGCTGTACCTGACAGGTCCGCTTCAGGCGTCCCAACAATGCCGTCCCTGTAGCGAGCCTCTGCAGGCCGTAGAGCGTGTCGTCGATGGGGATACCCTGGTTCTTGAGAATGGCGAGAAGGTTCGCCTGATCGGGATCAATACACCGGAACTTGGCCATTGGGGTGATCCGGATGAACCGGGTGCCCGATCGGCCCGGGATGCCCTGGAGCGGCTGGTGCATGCCAGCGGAGGGCGTCTGCGGGTCTGTCCGGGGTCCGAGGCCCGGGACCGTTATGGCCGCCTGCTGGCTCACCTGGCGGACCGCCAGGGCGATGATGTTGTCAATAAGCTGCTGCGCGCGGGACAGGGCTATGTCATTGCTTTTCCTCCCAATCTCAGATCCATCGATTGCCACCTCGCCTCCGAGGCGCAAGCCCGCGAGGCAGGTCTGGGTGTGTGGCATCGACCGGTAACGGATGCCCGGTCGCTGCATGGGGATGAGCGGGGATTTCACTATCTTCAGGGGCGTGTGGAGCGGGTTGGAAAGAGTCGTCGCTCGATCTGGCTTAACCTCACCGGTGGCCTGGCTTTGCGCATCGCCCGCAAGGACTGGAAATATTTCGACTTCGATGATCCCCGGGCATTGCAGGGACGTCGATTAGAGGTCCGCGGTTGGATCACCCGGAATGATCACGCACAGCAAATGAGCGTTCATCACCCCAGCGCCATACGCTGGTTGGACTGATTCATTTCGAAAGACGGGGTACACTAGCGTAGGACGCTAGGCTCTAACCCGGATAAAGAAGGAGTTCGCATGGTACAGAACATCGGTATTCTGACTTCCGGTGGCGACAGTCCGGGCCTGAATGCAGCGATTCGAGGGGTCGGTAAGACCGCCTTGGGGATCTACGACATGCAGGTGATCGGCATCCGTGACGGATTCCGTGGTCTGGTGGAGAACCGAACCATGCATCTGGACCGCTCCATGCTGTCTGGAATTCTCACCCAAGGTGGCACGTTGCTGGGAACCAGTCGTGACAAACCCCATCGGATGTATTTCAACGGCAAGCGTCAGGACATGACCGACGTGATCGTGGAAAACTATCATGCACACCATCTTGATGCGCTGGTCTGTATCGGTGGTGGTGGTACTCAGAAGAACGCCCTGACCCTGATGGAAAAGGGGCTCAATGTGATTACCCTGCCCAAGACCATCGACAATGATGTCGCCCATACCGACACCACCTTCGGCTTCGATACGGCATTGGGTATCGCCACCGACGCCATCGACCGGCTTCACAGTACCGCCCACAGTCATCATCGGATCATTGTCGTTGAGATCATGGGGCACCGTGCTGGCTGGCTCGCCCTGGGGGCCGGTCTGGCGGGGGGCGCGGATGTGATCCTGTTACCCGAAATCCCCTATGACATCGAGAAGGTGGCGGAGGCTATTCGCGGCCGTGCCGCCGGAGGTAAACCCTTCAGCATCGTGGCGGTCGCGGAGGGTGCCCTGCCGAAGGGGGATGCGGAGCGGGTTGCGTCATTGCGTGAGAAAAGGCTTCGAGCCGTCGACAAGAAAGAGCGCAAACTGCTGAAGACAGAGTTGGCGGCACTCGAATCCAAATATGAAAATCATACCGTATCCCTGTCGCGGCAGTTAGAAGCGCTCACCGGGTTGGAATCCCGTGTGACCATCCTCGGTTACCTGCAACGGGGTGGCACCCCATCCGCCGCGGATCGCCTGCTGGCAACCCGGCTGGGTACGGCCTGCACCGATCTGATCGCCGAGGAGCGGTTCGGTGTGATGGTGTCCTCCCGGGGGGATCAGGCGGTTCCCGTTCCTCTGGTGGATGTGGCGGGTTTCAAGAAACTGGTTCCGCCGGATCATCCCTGGGTCCTGAGCGGTAAGCGGGTCGGTACCAGTTTTGGCGATGGTTAATGGTTCCTATAGCCGGTCTTTTTCACTACGAAGGACGCGAAGCTTAGAACGGAAGGAAATTCCGCATCCCGTTCATCACCGGGCTGACCGTGTGTGACATGTTACCCACATCCTGGGTCATCACCCCCACGTTGCGGTTGAGGTGGTTCATGTTGCCGTTCATGCCCTTGACCTGAGTGTTCATGGTCTCCATGTTGCCATTCATGCCCTTGACCTGGGTGGTCATGGTCTCCATGTTGCCATTCATCTGGTTCATCTGCTGATTCATCTGTACAACGCCGCCCGACATGGCGTGGGTATCTTCACCAATTGAAGCGATCGTGTTCTGGATACGGTGCATGTCGCTGGACATGTAGGTCATGGAGCGTTCCATGACGTGGACCACGTAAAACAGATAGATCATCGCGAGCACCGCGATAATCGTGCCCGGCAGCGAAAAGAGCTTGATTCTCTTGATCTTGTATTGCTGTTCCCGCTCAATCGCTTCCAGGCGTTCATGCAGCAGTTTTTCCCGCTCTTCCGCCTCGGCGTGGGTTTGCTGAAATGCCTGGGTGAGGCGTTCACTGAACTCCTCGATGACCTTCTCCTGATGATCTTCCCGGGTCTTGTTGTCCTTGTGAATTTTATCGAAGACCGATTGCAGACCCTGCATCAGGCCGGGCAGTACCCCGGTTTCCGCAGTGCTCTGTGTTGACGTTTGCCCAGACGAGGGCGTCTTGTCTTCGCTGCTCTTCGCGGTAGCGGTTTTGGGTTTGGATTTGACGGTTTTCTTTTTCGCGGAAGGGGTGCTCATGATCCGTTCCTCAACTGATCGGGATAATTCGGTAAGAATTAGTTTATTAGAAGGTGCTTAATTGTGCCCGGAAAAGGGTCACGCTTTCCAGATAAAACATCCGTTTTATTGCGCTATGAATTTTGCCAATACCCGGGTGCGGATGAGCTGGGGCAGAGATTTGACTTGCCCCTCGCCTACCAGAAAGAGGCCGATGAGCAGTCCTGGGCGGAATTTTCCAGGGCGCTAGAGCGGGTTTACGGTAAACCCTGAAGCCCAATCAGAAGTAAAAAAATACCGGATCGGATTAGCGGGAAGCGTTGCCGATGCAATGGACGTGTCGGCAGACGCTCTCCGCGCGGTTGTTGGTGTGGCCTTCCAGGTAGGCAGCAAACCTGAGTTGGTCCGCTGTCACCGATTTTCCTTCCTGCAGGGCGCTGAGTGTCTGCTCGGGCACTTCCCGCAGCCAGGACTGCAGATAGCGCTGTTGTCCGCCTTGTACCTCGCAACGTTCAAGATGTGCCAGTTGCAGCAG
>JARRNW010000151.1:0-7757 GCA_037384565.1 Candidatus Thiodiazotropha sp. | reverse complement strand
CTTGCCGATGGGTACCCGAGGCGTCAGTATAAAATGCTGTCTGAAGAGAATTGCACTTAATCTTAAAGTAGTGGTTTTTGGCTTAAGTTAAGTGTCTTCCTACCTGAAGACGCTATTTTGAGCGGGAGTTTGAGAATCCGCTTCTCAATCCTTGTCGTCGAGCAGGTCGAGTGGAT
Organism: Candidatus Thiodiazotropha sp.; assembly: GCA_037384565.1. Lineage (GTDB taxonomy): Bacteria > Pseudomonadota > Gammaproteobacteria > Chromatiales > Chromatiaceae > Thiodiazotropha. The sequence continues at coordinate 7,581 of JARRNW010000151.1, read as the reverse complement.
TGGCATGGTTGTCACCAGCCGGTTTGTCCAGATCCACCCCATAGTCATCCCGGCTGAGATCATAGGAACCGGCCCAGTCCTCGGGAGGCGCAACGGGTACCACCTCAAGCTCCTGCCAATCGTCCAGGTCGTACTCAGCAACCGTTCCATCGTAGAATTGAACCTCGATCACGCCTTCATCCCGGTCATAAGCGACCACTTCCAGTTTCTCGCCGTCCACGGTTTTGAACCAGCCACCGACTCGTATTATTGGTGTATTCATAGACTTGGCTTCTCCACTGTTTGACTGTTTCGTCTGAGTGTAGCGTCCTATGTGGTTTTTGCCGATACCGATGGTACGCGTTACTCTTTCGGGAATTATGCGCCTGTTTTCAGGATCTCACCAAGGGTAGCGTTGACTTTTAGGGGATATTTTCCCGATTTCTCAGGGCGCTCAAACCGTTGGTCTTGCGGTCGGGGCCCGTGTGGCTGACAGATGTCAATGTAATCTGTCTGCAGACGTTGCAGACTCCCGTTCAGCGCAGCCTTGATGTTGGCCAAGTCGATAAAGGTGATACCGGCCGACAGGGACCGGATGAATCCGGCCCGTTCTTATTGAAACCGTACAAGCATTCGTTAGTTAACCGCCGTCCAGCTGAAGCACACGGCCGAGAGGTAAGGAAACAATGGAACTGGATGGTGACCTTTTTTCAGGATCCCTGCTCCTGTGGCTGGCCGGACTGTTTGTCGTAACCTTCGGTCTGGCATTGCGTTATGCGCCCTGGCGGCGTCTTACCGAGCAGAGGCTGTTGCATGTCTTCTTCGGTACCGTCGTTGCGCTGATCGTGCTCTGGCACATGCGTGGTCAGCTCCAGCCCGGGCTTTCATTCCACCTGCTTGGGGTGACCGTTATCACCCTGATGTTCGGCTGGTCGTTCGCAATCCTCATTGCCGGTCTGGCGCTGATCGCGGTGAGTCTGAACGCGGGATATGGCTGGCAGGGCTATGTGGTGAGCTATCTCACCGTGGTGCTGGTACCGATCAGTCTCTCCCACCTGGCGCTGATTCTGGTGCGTTCCTATCTGCCGAAGCATTTTTTTGTCTATGTACTGGGTAACGGTTTTTTCACCGCATGGTTTGTGGGCTATGTGAGTGGTTATCTGGCAATGCAGATGCTGGTGGCAAGCGGGGCCTACACCATGGCGGAACTGCAGGTCACGGTCATGCCCTTTTTTCCTCTGATGTTTTTCCCCGAGGCGCTGGTCAATGGCTGGGTCATTACCATGATGGTGGTGTTCTTTCCGGCCTGGGTCTACTCCTTCAACGACGAACAGTATCTGCACGGCAAGTAGTCCTCCCAACGCTTCACCGTCCGCTCAAATCGGGTACTCGGTCACCACCAGGTTCCCTTTTGTCCTGTCTGGGGTATAGTCGGTGGGGTCCGGCAATCCTGTCGGAACAAATTCTTTCAACCTGGGTCCATGGATTTAGATTGAAATCAGTACATTGGAGGCAGGCAATTGAGTTGGTGGGGCAAACTGGTCGGCGGGGCGTTCGGCTTTATGCTGGGAGGGCCCCTAGGCGCTATTCTGGGCGCGGCCCTTGGGCACAAGTTCGACAAGGGGCTGAAAGGGCTGCCGGATGATGAGGGTTGGGACCCCGGGGATCAGGAACGGGTTCAGACCGCCTTTTTCACCGCTACCTTCTCGGTCCTGGGGCATCTCGCCAAGGCGGATGGCCGGGTCTCCGCGGATGAGATCCGACTGGCTGAGGCGGTCATGGCGCAGATGTCACTGTCCGAAGAGATGCGCAAGACCGCGGTCCGTCTGTTCAACAATGGCAAGTCTCCTGACTTTCCTCTGGATCAGGTGATCACCCAGTTCCGTCAAGAGTGCCATCGCCGCCAGACCCTGATCCGGATGTTTCTCGAGATTCTGATCCAGGGCGCCTACGCGGACGGCCAAATGGACCGGGACGAAGAGAACCTGCTGCTGCATATCTGCCAACTCCTCAATATCTCTGAGTTCACCTTTCGCCAACTCGAACGCATGATCCGGGCGCAGACTCATGGGTACCGGGGTGGCTCCCAATACAGCGGAGGCGCACAACGCCCCCCGCCCCGTGCCCCGGGGCTCTCCCTGGAGGATGCCTACGCGATTCTCAATGTGACACAAAGCGCCTCTGATCAGGAGGTGAAGCGGGCCTATCGGCGGCTCATCAGCCAGCATCATCCCGACAAGCTGGTTTCAAAGGGCCTGCCGGAGGAGATGATGAAGCTTGCGGCGCAAAAGACCGACGAGATCAAGAAGGCCTACGAGCGGGTGAGAGAGGCCCGTGGGACGAATTAGGCGTGCTGATGCCCCGGGCACTTGCTTGCAAAACGAACCGCGTATTTATTGGGATTCACCACGGGATTGCAGTGCCTTCAGCCAGGCGATGACCCTTTGGCTGAGACTGCTCTGCAGACCCGTGAAAAAATGATCCGCTCCGGCCATGGCTTCCTGACGGTATCCGGGGCGGTTCATTTGTTGGGCAATTTTTCTGCGTTCCACGGCGCTTTGCATGACCGCATCCCGGTCGCGACTTCCATACAGGTCGTAGAGAGGAACTCGCCTCTGCGCCAGGGCCTGTCGGAGCGGATCCTCCTCCGCCCGGGTCGGTATCTCGAGACCGATCGCCACCACCGCTGTCACCGCATCCGCATTCGGTGAGCGGGCATAGTTAAGGGCCATGAGCGCCCCCAACCCATGACCGGTTAACACCAGAGTGGCGATCTGGCGTCCGCCAAAGTAGTTCACCGCTGCCTGGATCCGGGCATTCGCCTGGGTCAGCAGCGATGCGAGTTCGCCGGGACCGGGTGGGGCTTCCACCGCCGGCATCTGCAGCGACAGGGTGTCCCAACCCTGATGCGCCAGGGCCAGACGCAGGGGGTGGATCACCTCGTGCCAGTCTGCATGGCTGCCCCCGTCGTGCAGGAGGATCACACCCCCCTGGGCCGGGGTGCGCTCAGCGGGACTGTGTATCGCCAGGAAACGCGTCCCTTCGGCATCCAGCCACACCGCCTCCCCCGACAGATCCGGGGTATCGAGTTCCGCCGAGAGGCGTTGTTCCAGGCTCAGATTGGCCCCCTGTACCCAGGGAACGAAGGCCAGCAGGAGCAGGCACAGGCGTAGCATGGTCACATCGGTCACTCGTAATGCGAGATGTCCCACAACGGTAATCCAATCACAGGTCTTCGACAACCGCCAAACCCGTTGCCTCCCTCGGCTTGGCTGTGGATACCCATTCTGCTCAGGGTTTCTATGGGAATGCTGAAAATGGTGAGACTTTGGGGTAAAGTGGCCGTCCTTTTGAAAATCGCGGCGTTTGTCCCGCCTTTTTTCATGCCCGAGTCCCTGGCCCAAGATCCCTTCGGGGTTGTCTATCAGGGGCGCGAGTGCATGAATCACGGATCGGGTCAGCGCCATGCTTCCGGCCACGGGCCGGGGTAACAACCCTAGGAGAGAGTATCATGGCCCGACAGACCGATAAGATCGCCCCTTCCATCCTGTCCGCGGATTTCGCCAAGCTCGGTGAAGAGGTGGACAACGTCCTGGCATCCGGTGCGGAAATCGTCCACTTCGACGTCATGGACAACCACTATGTGCCGAACCTGACCATCGGTCCCCTGGTGTGCGAGGCCCTGCGTAAACATGGTGTGACCGCGGAGATCGATGTCCACATGATGGTCAAGCCGGTGGATCGGATTATTCCGGATTTCGCCAAGGCCGGCGCCACCTACATCACCTTTCATCCCGAGGCATCGGAACATATCGACCGCAGTCTGCAGCTGATCCACAACGAAGGCTGCAAATCCGGCCTGGTGTTCAACCCCGCCACCCCCCTGAGCTATCTGGACTACGTTCTCGACAAGGTGGACATGATCCTGCTGATGTCGGTTAACCCGGGCTTCGGCGGGCAGAGCTTCATTCCGGCCACCCTGGACAAGCTGCGCGAGTGCCGCAAGATCATCGATGATTCCGGGTTCGATATCCGCCTGGAGATCGACGGTGGCGTCAAGGTCGATAACATCGCCGAGATCAAGGCGGCGGGGGCCGACACCTTTGTTGCGGGCTCCGGTATCTTCGGTTTCCCTGGTGACAACGATCCCAACCGTTACGACAGCATCGTCGCCAAGATGAAGGCGGAGCTGGCCAAGGTCTGACCGGTTACGCTTTGCGACGTCATGCTCAAGAGACCCAAAATGATCCTCATCGATGTGGACGGCACTCTGGTCGACAGCGTGCCGGACCTCGCCTACTGTGTCGATGAGATGATGCAGCGTCTCGGCCGTTCGGCGTGGGGTGAAGACAAGGTGCGCGATTGGGTTGGCAACGGAGTGGAACGGCTGGTGCGCCGGGCCCTGGTCGGGCAGCTCAATGGTGAACCCGATGAAGCGGAGTTTGAACAGGCCTATCCCCTGTTTCTGGAACTCTACGCAGAGAACACCAGTCAGCGCTCCTGTCTTTATCCGGGGGTCCGTGAGGGTCTGGACTATCTTAAAGCGGCGGGTTACCGCCTCGGTTGCGTGACCAACAAGGCCGAGCAATTCACCCTGCCGCTGCTACGGGACCTGGGTATACATGATGACTTCGAGATCATCATCGCCGGGGATACCTTGCCAAAGAAAAAACCCGATCCACTGCCGTTGCTGCACGCAGCGGAACAGTTGGGGGTGGCTCCCGTCGACGCGCTCATGTTGGGGGACTCCCAGAGCGATGTGAAGGCGGCTCGGGCGGCTGGTTTTCAGATCGTCTGCATGAGTTACGGCTACAACCACGGCGAGGACATCCACAACTACAATCCGGACGCGGTGATCGATTCCATGACCGAAATCCGGGAGTGGCTGTAGACGACGGTGTGCAGGGATGAAGTGATGGAGCAACAGACCCACTTGCGTCATGTGAAGATTGATGGATTTAAATCCATCAAGCATTTCGATCTGGAGATGCGCCCCATAAATATTTTGATCGGCGCTAATGGTTCCGGAAAGACCAATACCTGCTTGAGCCGGAGCCGGGTTTTCGAGTAAGGTTAGCAAAACCGATGTTTTCGAGCTGATTTTCGACATGATTCTGACTTCACACAATATGACCTTGATGAACGGTGCGCGATGGCGTTGGTGAGCAACGCCCAGAAGTAACTGTTAGATCATCATCGATTGTGTGGAGAGGACCATGACCCCCCAAGAATTCGACACCCTGGCGCAACAGGGTTATAACCGCATACCTGTCGTCTGCGAAGTGCTCGCGGATCTCGATACCCCCCTCAGTGTCTACATGAAACTGGCCAACGGCCCCTATTCCTACCTGTTCGAGTCGGTGCAGGGCGGTGAGAAGTGGGGCCGCTACTCGATCATCGGCCTGCCCTGTCGTACCCGCGTGCAGATATCGGGGCAACTCGTGGAGGTGATCACCGACGGTGAAGTGGTGGAGCACTGTGAGGTCTCTGACCCCCTTGCCTGGATCGAAGCCTATCAACAGCGCTTCAAGGCGCCTGATGAGGACGGCTTGCCCCGCTTCAACGGTGGTCTGGTCGGTTATTTCGGGTATGACATCGTCCGCTACATCGAACCCAGGCTGGCGAACTGCCCCAACCCGGATCAACTGCAGACACCGGACATCCTGTTGATGGTGTCCGACGAGCTGGTGGTGTTCGACAACCTCAGTGGTCGGCTCTATGTCATCGTGCATGTGGATCCCGGTCAGGGAGAGGACCTTCAGCAAGCCCAGGCGCGGATCCAGGCACTGATCGCCCAGATGCGCCAGCCCCTGCCGATGGGGTCTCAAGGGGCGAAGCACGAGGTGAATGAGGCGGACTTTATCTCCGGTTTCACCGAGCAGGGGTATAAACAGGCGGTTGAACGGGTCAAACGCTACATTCTTGATGGGGATTGCATGCAGGTGGTGATCTCCCAGCGCCTGTCGATCCCCTTTCATGCGCCGCCCCTGGATCTCTATCGGGCCCTGCGCGGACTCAACCCTTCACCCTACATGTATTTCCTTAACCTGGGTGACTTCCACATCGTGGGCTCCTCGCCGGAGATTCTGACCCGCCTGGAGGATGGTGTGGTCACGGTACGTCCGATTGCCGGAACCCGCCGACGGGGCTACACCGAGGCGGAGGACCGGGCCCTGGAGGCTGAATTGCTGGCCGACCCCAAGGAGCTGGCTGAACACCTGATGTTGATCGACCTGGGGCGCAACGACACCGGCCGGGTGGCCCGGGTCGGGAGTGTCAAACTGACCGAAAAGATGATCGTGGAGCGTTACTCCCATGTCATGCACATCGTCTCCAACGTCAACGGCAAGCTGCGAGATGGGTTGAGCGCCATGGACGTGCTGCGGGCCACCTTTCCGGCCGGCACCGTGAGCGGCGCGCCGAAGATTCGCGCCATGGAGATCATCGACGAACTCGAACCGGTCAAACGGGGTGTCTATTCCGGAGCCGTGGGCTATCTCTCATGGAGTGGCAACATGGATACCGCCATTGCGATCCGCACCGCCGTGATTAAGGATAAAACCCTGCACATCCAGGCCGGCGCTGGGATAGTCGCCGATTCGGTGCCTGAGCTGGAGTGGAAAGAGACCATGAACAAGGGGCGGGCTATCTTCCGTGCCGTGGCCCTGGCGGAAGCGGGTCTCGATCGTCATCCCTGTGATGGGGAGGAAGCCTGAAATGCTACTCATGATCGACAATTACGACTCCTTCACCTACAACCTGGTGCAGTACCTGGGTGAATTGGGCGCCGAGGTCAAGGTGGTGCGCAACGACGAGATCGGAGTATCCGATATCGAGGCCATGAAACCGGATCGTATCGTGATCTCACCGGGGCCCTGCACGCCTAACGAGGCGGGTATTTCGGTAGAGACCATCAAAACCTACGCCGGACGGATTCCGATCCTTGGGGTGTGCCTGGGGCACCAGTCTATCGGCCAGGCCTTTGGTGGCCACATCATCCATGCCCGGGAAGTGATGCATGGTAAAACCTCACCGATTCACCACAGTGACCAGGGCGTGTTTCAAGGGTTGGATAATCCCTTTCAGGCAACTCGGTATCACTCTCTGGTCATCGACAAGAGCTGTCTGCCCGAGTGTCTCGAAGTGACTGCCTGGACCCAGCTGGAGGACGGTTCCTTGGATGAGATCATGGGGGTTCGCCACAAGGAGCTTCCGGTTCAGGGCGTGCAGTTTCATCCGGAATCGATTCTGACCCGGCATGGACACGATCTGTTGCGTAACTTCATCGAAGGGTAATGACGGTTCCGGCAGTGAATCTAAGCAGCAAATTCACGCCAATCACTGCAAATAGATGCCAATGCACCTCGAAAACCAGTCAAATTTGCGTACATTCGCGGTAATTGGCGTATATTCGCGGACACAGAACGATAGGAAATTAAAGGGGAGACCGCCGTGGAGATGTCGCAAGCCATCAACAAAGTGCTGACGCGCCAGAATCTGAGCGAAGAGGAGATGACGAGTGTCATGCGCACCATCATGACCGGTGGCGCCACACCGGCCCAGATCGGCGGGTTTCTCGTCGGTCTGCGCATGAAAGGCGAA
>JARRNW010000150.1:0-16421 GCA_037384565.1 Candidatus Thiodiazotropha sp. | reverse complement strand
GCATGCTATTGCGGCAAATATTGCCGTCTCTCCCAATATCTGCAGAAGTTTCGATATTGTTAAATATATCAATGTGTTGCGATTTATGTGCGGGGCTCGCGGCGGATGAATATCGGATTGGCTGAAAAAAATTTATCCCGCAACGGGATATCCGAGGAACTTTTCATCCGCATTCCCAGTCTATGGATCTGTAAGTCGTACGACACGGGTCGCGTTTCCTCCCTTTGCGACCCCGCCTTCCCGGTCACCCCATCCGGGAAGATCAGGCCCTGACAGTCTCTCCCCTTAGATTGTCAGGGCCTTCTTTTTATGTGCGGCAATCAGCGATTTCATAAATTACTGGAGTTCAGCGGGGATCAATCCAGCTGGAACCAGATATCCAATACTTGGTGGCACTCATCGATCCCGGTTTTTTTCAGGGAAGAGAAACATTGGGCACTGATTTCCGGGTGATCGCCCAATGTCCGCTTGACCTTCAGCAGGGTGTTCTTGGCTGCACCGCTCTTGAGTTTGTCGGCCTTGGTGAGCAGGATATGGGTTGGCTCATCCAGGGAGAAGAAATTCAGTAGCTGGGTACGGCCCGGTGTCTTGCTGGTGCGTGCCAGGGCCTTCTGGTTGCACAGCACATTGAGAGCGCTGGATTTTCCCGCATTGGAGCGGCCCGCGAAGGCGACTTCAAAGCCCTGATCTTGTGGGGATTGTGACAGCCGGGCGGCGCTCTTGAGAAACTGTGCGCGGTGGTAAAAGGGATTCATGGTATTCCTGGTCGGGCCCTGAATTTCAAACGGGTCCGATGCCACACCGGGCGGGCGCCATGATCATTAAGGGACAGATTGTACGATCCGCCAATTCTAACAGAGCTGGAAACTGGTCGGCGTATACTGGGTGAAAGAGGGTTCAGGTGCCCCAGAGCCGCTGGATCCAGCCTATTTTACCAAGCTTCGGTTGCGCGCCGGCCTTGAGGAAGAAACAGCAGTACTGCATGTCCTAATCCATGATGTGTTTCGTCAGCCAGGTTTTCAGGAAGTGCATCAGTTCGAAACCGATCGAGGTTTTTCCGGTAGCGACTTTCTCTTGGAGCTCGGTTACGGATTCCAGCAATTCCTCGTGGATCTCTTTGTGATTCTCGTATCCGGGATAGTTGAGGATGCGCATCAGGCTTTCCTCAACTGCGAAATGGATGCGGGTATATTCGGCGAGGTCGTTGAGGATCGATTTCACGACATCGCTGCCATGCCGCTCGTGGATGGCCTCGTGCATTTGGTTTACAAGTTCAACCAGTACCTTGTGTTGTTCGTCAATCTCTTCGATACCGACGCTCAACGCATCGGTCCACTCAACGAATTTGCCCATAGGTGCATCCTTACTGAAATATATATTAACAGTCTGTCAACTAGGCTGCGTAACATTGTGACAGGGTTCTCGAAACCGCACAATACTCAGCGGCAGCCAAAGGTTTTTCTTTAACCGCCGGATTCCCAGCTACCGGACCGTCCACCGCTCTTTTTGCACAGTCTGATGTCGCTTAAGGTCATGCCGCGGTCCACGGCTTTGCACATGTCATAGAGGGTCAGCAGGGTGATCTGTACCGCGCAGAGCGCCTCCATTTCCACCCCGGTGGGTCCCAGGGTCTCAGTTTGGCTGACACACAGGATACTGGTGGGCTCGGTTTCGGGTGTCAGCTCGATGTTTACCCGGGTCAGCGCGATGGGGTGACAGAGCGGTACCAGGTCCGAAGTCCTTTTCGCCGCCATGATGCCGGCGATGCGCGCGACGCCCAGAACATCCCCCTTTTTGTGCCGTCCCTGGAGAATCATCTCCAACGTCTCCGGTTGCAGCCGGATGCGTCCTTCAGCGATGGCGACCCGCCGGGTCGGGGGTTTATCGCCTACGTCCACCATGTGCGCTTCACCCGCGGCATTGAAGTGGGTGAAATCGGCCATCAGTATCCGGCCTCGTGCTCGATGCGCTTGGAAACCTCCCGGGCCTCGAAGGACATGCTGGCCAGGTCCGCAAGCACATAGGTGGCGCGGGCCTTGCCGACACCGCCGATGGTTCCCGGGTTGACCAGAGGGGTCATGCCGCCGCGAATGTTGGGCAGTTGCTCGAAACCGAGTTTGTGGCTGTGTCCGCAGCAGACCAGGTCCCAGTCCCCGGTAGCGGCCATGGCCCGGGCATAGTGTGGGTAGTGCACCAGAAAGATCTTGCGCCCGGCCAGATCGATACCTGCATCCATACCGTGATAGTGGATGTGATTGTCTTCATTGCCCGCCAGGCGGGCCAGGGTGTAGAGATCACCGGAGTTGTTGCCGTGAATCACATGCACCGGTAACGCATACTGCTCCAGACAGTGCAGGGTGCTCGGTGCGACCACGTCACCGCAGTGCAACACAGCCTCTGCCCCTTCATCCCGCGCCGAGGCGATCGCCACATCGAGCAGTGATATGTGGTCATGGCTGTCCGAAACAATGCAAACTTTCATGCCTGAACCCAAAATACCGGTGGGGCCTGACTTCTGAAAATCAGAAGTGGGGCTTTTCCGGTGCCTCCTGATACATCTTTACGGAGTTGCTGATTTCCCGCTTGGCGGCATCCACGCCATCCCAGCCCTGTACGCGAACCCACTTGCCTTCGTCGAGGTCCTTGTAGTGCTCGAAGAAGTGCGCGATACGTTCCATCAGTTCGCTGGGCATGTCCTCGAAGGTGTTCACATGGGACCAGCGGTTGGTGATCTTGTCCAGCGGTACGGCCACGACCTTGGCGTCGTCACCGGATTCGTCGGTCATTTTCAGCACCGCCACCGGCCGGCAGCGGATCACCGAACCCGGGATCAGGGGGAAGGCGGTGGGTACCATCACGTCGCAAGGGTCGCCATCATCGGACAGGGTATGGGGGATATAGCCATAGTTGGCCGGATAGTGCATCGCGGTGCGCAGGATGCGGTCGACAAACATCGCCCCGGTCTCCTTGTCGACTTCGTACTTGACGGGATCGGCGTTGGCTGGAATTTCGATAATGACATTCTAGGTTCATTGACTTGCCCTGAGAAGATCTGCGTGAGCGCCCGTCAACGGGCGGAATCGGTGAAGTGGTGAAGGGTACGGATAACCGCTGTGGGTGTCCAGCCTGGGTTGAAATACCTTGTTGAGGCCATGGAATTGGCCCGGTCGTGAAATGCGTAGTCTATTCAAATGAAAATTAACCGCTAATAGACGCCAATCTCCGCGAATGAACGCGAAATTGGCTTAATGAGTAGATTTACATCTATTTGCGGTTCAATTTCTTTATTCAGTGCCTTTGGGAAATCTCTCGGATTATTGCCCCGGAATCGGGGCAATAAAAAGGGGGGCTTGAGCCCCCCTTGCAGATCTGCCCGGACGGGTGTGTCAGAGCAGTGGCACGATGAGCAGCGCCACGATGTTGATGATCTTGATCAACGGGTTAACCGCGGGACCGGCGGTGTCCTTGTAGGGGTCGCCCACGGTATCGCCGGTGACCGCGGCCTTATGGGCGTCGGAGCCCTTGCCGCCGAAATTGCCGTCCTCGATATATTTCTTGGCATTGTCCCAGGCGCCGCCACCGGTGGTCATGGAGATGGCCACGAACAGGCCGGTGACGATGGTGCCGATCAGCAGGCCGCCGAGGGCCTTGGCGCCGGCGTCGCCACCCATCAGGGCGCCGATGCCGAGGGCTACTACAATGGGCATCAGGACCGGCAACAGTGAGGGGATGATCATCTCCTTGATAGCCGCTTTGGTCAGCATATCCACCGCGCGACCGTAGTCGGGCTTTTCGCTGTGGTCCATGATGCCGGGTTTTTCGCGGAACTGGCGACGCACCTCGTTGACGATACCGCCCGCGGCGCGGCCTACCGCCTCCATGGCCATGGAGCCAAACAGGTAGGGCACCAGACCGCCGATGAACAGCCCGATCAGAACCGCCGGGTCGGAGAGCTCGAAGACAATGGTCTTACCGGCGTGTTCCAGGGTGTTGGTGAAGTCAGCGAACAGCACCAGGGCGGCGAGGCCGGCGGAGCCGATGGCGTAGCCCTTGGTCACCGCTTTGGTGGTGTTGCCCACTGCGTCCAGCGGATCGGTGATGTTGCGGATCTTCTCGTCCAGTTCAGCCATTTCGGCGATACCACCGGCGTTGTCGGTGATCGGACCGTAGGCGTCGAGGGCCACGATGATGCCGGTCATGGAGAGCATGGCGGTGGCGGCGATGGCGATGCCGTAAAGTCCGGCCAGGTCATAGGCGCCCCAGATTGCGGCGCACACGGCGAGTACTGGAGCGGCGGTGGCCTTCATGGAAACGCCCAGGCCGGCGATCACGTTGGTGCCGTCACCGGTGGTGGAGGCCTCGGCGATGTGGCGCACCGGGGAATACTCCGTGGAGGTGTAGTACTCGGTGATCACCACCATGGCCGCGGTCAGTACCAGGCCGATCATGGCGGAACCAAACAGCTGCATGGTGTTGTAGTTGTCGATTCCGGCGATCATGTAGTCGGTGACGAAGTAGAAGGCCACCGCAGCCAGCACGCCGGCGACGATCAGACCCTTGTAGAGGGCCGGCATGACGTTGGTGTCGGTATCCTTGGCCTTGACGAAGTAGGTACCGATGACCGAGGCGATGATGGAGACGCCCCCCAGTACCAGGGGATAGAGCAGCGCAGCTGTGCTGCTGGGCATAAGCAGACCACCCAGCAACATGGTGGCGACCACGGTGACCGCGTAGGTCTCGAACAGGTCGGCGGCCATACCGGCGCAGTCGCCCACGTTATCGCCCACGTTGTCCGCGATGACCGCCGGGTTGCGGGGGTCGTCCTCGGGGATGCCCGCTTCGACCTTGCCCACGATGTCCGCGCCCACGTCAGCACCCTTGGTGAAGATGCCGCCACCGAGACGGGCGAAGATGGAGATCAGGGAGCCGCCGAAGGCCAGGCCGACCAGGGGATGGAGCGGATCCTCGACACCCATGGAGACCAGAATGGCGTAGTAACCGGCCACCCCGAGCAGGCCCAGGCCCACCACTAGCAGGCCGGTAATGGCGCCGCCCCGGAAGGCGATCTGCAGGGCCGCGTTGATGCCCTTGTTGGCGGCTTCCGCGGTACGCAGGTTGGAGCGTACCGAGATGTTCATGCCGATGTAGCCAGCCGCACCGGAGAGGATCGCGCCGATGGCAAAGCCGATGGCAGTGGTGGGAGAGTCGAGGAAATACCAGAGTGCGGCGAACAGGATGACGCCGACGATGCCGATGGTGGTGTACTGACGATTCAGATAGGCCTTGGCGCCCTCCTGGATGGCGCCGGCAATCTCGCGCATCTTTTCGTTGCCTTCCGGTTGCGCGAGTATCCATTTGACGGATACGAAGCCGTAGGCGAGTGCGGCAACCGCACAGGCCAGGGCAAAGATGAGTTCGTTGTTCACTGAAATTTCCTCCGTTGAGATGATATTAGTATTAAAAAAACTGCCCCGGTTTTCTCTCTCTATCAGCCTCCCTAAGCCTGTGAGCAAACCGTTGTGATCTGGGGTGAAAACACAAAAAAAGGGGCTGAAAGCAGCCCCTGTTGTCGTTGTTTAGAGTTCGAAAGTGTCGAGTTTTTTTGGAACCGCGACCCCTTTCAGAGTGACGTAATCCGGCAAGCCGTTGTCATTATAGGGTGGGTAGGCCTCACCCTTGATCAAGGGGTATAGGTACTCCTTGCATTTGTCCGTGATGCCGTAGCCATCCTCGGTAATGAAATCCAGAGGCATCATCTTCTCCACATTGGCCACCTCGCTCAGGGGGGCCTCGCCAATGCTCCATTTGTAAGGATTGGAGGACTCACGCACTACGGTGGGCATGATGGAGTTCTTACCTTCCAGGGCCTTCTCTACCGCGGCCTTGCCCAAGGCATAGGCCTGATCCACATCGGACTCGGAGGCCAGGTGGCGCGCCGCGCGCTGCAGATAGTCGGCCACGGCCCAGTGGAACTTGTAGCCCAGGGCGTCCTTGATCATGTTGGCCACCACCGGGGCGGCGCCCCCCAACTGGGCATGACCGAAGGAGTCGCGGGTACCCTGCTCGGCAAGGAACTTACCATCAGGCCAATGACAGCCTTCGGAGACCACGATGGTGCAATAACCGAATTCCTTCACCTTGGCGTCTACCGTAGCAAGAAACTTCTCCTGGTTGAATTCCACTTCCGGGAACAGGGTCACCACCGGGATGCCCATGTCTTCGACCAGTGCACCCGCGGCGGCAATCCAGCCCGCATGCCGGCCCATGACCTCGATGACGAAGATCTTGGTGGAGGTGGCGGCCATGGAGCGCACGTCAAACGAGGCCTCCAGGGTGGACACGGCGATGTACTTGGCGACCGAGCCGAAGCCCGGGCAGTTGTCGGTGATCGGCAGATCGTTGTCCACGGTTTTCGGCACGTGGATCGCCTGAACGGGAAAACCCATCTTTTCGGACAGCTGGGAGACCTTGTAGCAGGTATCCGCGGAGTCACCGCCACCGTTATAGAAGAAGTAGCCGATGTTATGCGCCTTGAAGACCTCGATCAGGCGTTCGTACTCACGCTTGTTATCTTCCAGGCTCTTGAGCTTGAAGCGGCAGGAGCCGAAGCCGCCGGAAGGGGTGTGTTTCAGAGCGGCGATGTCCTCGGCAGACTCCTGGCTGGTGTCGATCAGATCCTCGGTAAGGGCGCCGATGATGCCATTGCGGCCGGCGTAGACATTGGCGATCTTGTCCGGGTGCTGGCGGGCCGCTTCGATGACGCCGCTAGCCGAAGCATTGATAACCGCGGTGACACCACCCGACTGGGCGTAAAACGCATTTTTCGCTGTCATTTAGATGATCCCCTGTATGTTATTGATCATATTATGGTTTTGTGGGTATTGTTTATGAGTGTCTCAGAGATCTCCCCGCTCTTTTGCCCCGTGATCGGCCTGTGCTTGCAGGAGGGATACCACGCATTCGGTGAGATCGTCGTATTCGTGAACACCGGTGCCGTATTGTTGGTAGCCCCGGTAGAAAAACTGGCAACGGTATTTACGGCTGCCGGTTTTAAAGATGATGAAATGGCAGCCTTCCTGATCTTCCCAGACGATGACCGGGCAACTGGTGAGCTCACGGTCAGAGGGCATGAGCCGGATCTCCGCATCGGCCAGTTGGACATCCACCTTGTGACCATAGCGTTCGGTCAGGGTGGTTTCGATGATCCAGTGTTCGGAATCGGTGATGTCTGGAATTTCAGCCATGAGGTTAATGCATTCACTCGCTGTGAGAGGCAGAGAAGAATAATCCAATCGACCCGGTAAGTACAAACCTGTACGGCACGATACAGGCACAGCCTGCCTCACCTGGCAGAATCGATCTCCCAAGGGCTGGCGGAGTCGCGAGACAGATCTCGGCCTCAGTCTTGTCTAAACAGCGTTCACGAGGTCCCTCCGGCGCTCCCTGTCGGGCTTTGGGCTGGATAAAGTCCCGTTGACTTTGCTGGATTTGTTCGATTAGCTTAACCAAGCGTGTCAGGTTCGGCTAATCCAAAACTTGGATACAGCCATGGAATTTCCTAATTAAGAAATTAGAATTCAATGATCACCTCAAGCCTCACCCCTTGGACAGGGGCGCCCGGCAAGCCGGCTCTTGACTCGAGCGAAATGTTTATCGTGCTGTATATAAAGAGGTTTCTGGATACTTTTCTGTCAAGGTGAGGATCAATTTCGTATGCGTATCGTGATACTCGGGGCACCGGGATCGGGGAAAAGGACCCAGACAGCGCGATTGGCCGAGCGCTTCAAACTCGCCCCTGTGGCTACCGGAGACTTGCTCAAACACGCCATTACTGATCAGCACCCACTGGGCCTCGAGGCTCAGGCGCAACAGGATGCGGGAAGAGCTGTGACGGAGGATCTGATCCTGGGTCTGCTGCGAGATCACCTGATGTCCACTGGGATGGAACAGGGCTTTATTCTCGAGGGCTTTCCTCGCAATCTGCTGCAGGCGCTGACCTTGGATGAACTCCTGGTCGAAATCGGGCAACCCCTGGACATGGTGCTGTTAATCGACATCGAGGTCGACAATCTCATGGAGCGCCTGGTCGGGAGGCTGACCTGCCAGAGCTGCGGCAAGCGCTACAACGCCTACCAGAACCCTCCCATTGTGGAAGGTGTCTGCGATGCCTGCGGTGGCAGGTTGCATCAGCGCTCAGATGATAACGAGGAGACGGTGAGTAATCGCATGCATGTCTTCGACCATCTGATTGCCCCCCTGATCACCCACTACAACAAAACCGAGCGGTTGGTGCGGGTGGATGGCAATGGGGATGAGAAGACGGTTTTTGGGCATATCCTGGCGGCAATTGACGCTTACAGGAGCTCGCCCTGGACCCTTGCGCCGCCTCAGGCGGATGAGTCTCCGGCAACGCAAGACAGTGAGCCGCCTGACAGAGCGCCTGAAACTTCGGAGCATGCTCCGAGGATTGACGAACCTGAGGTCAAGACGGCGTCTGTAAAAAAGGCCAAGGCCAAGAAGGTCCCCGCCAAGAAGGTTCCGGCCAAGAAGGTTCCGGCCAAGAAGGTTCCGGCCAAGAAGGTTCCGGCCAAGAAGGTTCCGGCCAAGAAGGTTCCGGCCAAGAAGGTTCCGGCCAAAAAGGTTCCGGCCAAAAAGGTTCCGGCCAAGAAGGTCCCGGCCAAGAAGGTTCCGGCCAAGAAGGTTCCGACTAAGAAGGTCCCGGCCAAGAAGGTCTCCGCCAAGAAGGTCCCCGCCAAGAACGCCACTGTAAAAAAACGGCGAAGATAGCGGCGAAGTGAGGCTACCGATCTGTTTGGGGTATCTGAGGAGGAAATTGATAACTCAAGTTTCCCCTGGTTCCCACGCAGAGCGTGAGAACCAAGCGTTAGTGAAGGACACTACACTAGTTAAAATCGAGTTAACAATCTCATCATACATGCACCAAGGGCATGGCAAACGGGTCCAGCAGCAGGGTGCGGGGCCAACACAAGTTGTCAGCTGGATCGTCCCATCATGCCCTTGATTGCCGAGGGCAGGTCCGCGGGGAAGATGATGCTCTTGCCGTTACTGGATTTGGCGACGTTTTCCAGTGATTTGACATATTTTTCGCCGAGCAGATAGACCACCGGTAACTCCTGAGTGCCGATGGCTTCGGTGACCAGATCGATTGCCTTCTTACTGGCGTTGGCCAGAACCACCTGTGCTTCCGCATCCCGTTTGGAGGCCTCGAGGCGACCCTCCGCCTCCAGGATCGCTGCCTGTTTGTCGCCGTCGGCCCGGGTGACGGTGGCGCGCCGGGCCCGCTCCGCAGCGGCCTGTTCCTCCATCGCCGTCTGCATGGTGCCGGAGGGATTGATGTCTTGAATCTCGACGGTCTTCAATGTGATGCCCCAGTCCGAGATATCGTCTGAGATGGAGTTTTTCAGATGCGCCTTGATTTTGTCCCGGGAGGAGAGGGCGTCGTCCAGGTCCATTTCGCCAATGATCGAACGCAGGGTGGTCTGCACCAGGGTCTGGATGGCGATCTCGTAATCTTCCACGCCATAGACCGCCTTTTCCGGTGTCAGGATATTGATGTAGGCCACGGCGTTGGCCAGGATCACCGCGTTGTCCCGGGTGATGACCTCCTGGGTGGGGATGTCGAGGACGATATCCTTGGTGGTGACCCGGTAGGCCACCGAGTCGATGTAGGGGATGATGATGTTGAGTCCCGGACCCAGGGTGCTGTGGTACTTGCCCAGGCGCTGTACGACCCATTTATAGCCTTGCGGTACCAGCCGCACCCCCTTTGCCAGGGTTACCAGAACCAGTACAAACAGTGCGATCACGACGTACAATCCGGCGTTCATATGCAACTCCCATGTATAGTGTGTTGTGTGATGATTCCGCAGCCTTTCTGCGGAGGGGTCCTCAGGTCCTTTCCACAATCAGGGCATTGCCCGAAACATCCTTTACTCGGACCCGGTCGCCCTCTGAAAGTGGTTCGGAGGCGATGATCAACCACTCATCCGCGCCGAGAATTGGGGCGGGAAAGCGCATCCGGCCCCGTTTCTCCGCATTGGGGGCGCTGATCACCTGACCGACTTCGCCGATGATCGCCTCCCGGGAGAGTCCGGCCTTGGTGCGGTCGATCGATAGGGGCTTGAGGTATTTGAACCAGAACAAGGCGAGCACCGAGGAGAGCAGGGTCCAGATGAAGATCTGCCAGCTCAGACTCAGCCCGGGGGCGATGAACAGGATCCCACCGAGCATCACCGCGGCGACTCCAAACCAGAAGATGAAGAAGGTGGTCAGGGCGATCTCGCTGAGGATCAGGATCACGCCGAACACCACCCAGTGCCAATATTCGATACCGGTACTCATGGCATCAATCGGTCCGGCGATGGAATTCGGTGCTTTGGCATCCCGGGCAGGGGGGAATGTGCCCGGTCTTCTTGAAGTGCATCTCCTTGCCGCAGCTGTTGCATACCAGGGTGCCGGGGCCGGTGATCTCACCCGTATGATAGCGCGAGGCCTGGCGGGCCCGTTCCGCCAGTTTGGCCAGCTCGATCTTGGTCTGATCGGCGACACTGGCGAACATCTCCAACATGCGTTTCTCGGCCTGCTGTACATCGAAACGCCACCAGGCCGAGAGTTCCTCGCCGGTTTCCAGGAGGTAGTGGGCCGCGTCCTTCATGTCCCGTTCCACATACCCGGCAACCTTATCTGCCTCTTCGCGGCTTAGTTCACCCAGCTCAACGAGCTTTTCTCGCGCGTCATCCAGGTACTGCTTTAATCCCGGAATCGCGTTTTCACGGGCGGAGTCGAAGGCCTCGTTCACCTCGTTGAGCATTTTGTCATAGGCGGCGGCCAGACGGTCTAAGGGGTCTTGGGTCGGTTTTTCGCTCATACTGCTCTCCCTGGGCGGACATAAGGTCAAGTTATACTGGGTTTGAGCGGTAATGGCATTAACTAAAGCCAAATACCACCGTCATCCCGGCGGATGCCGGGATCCAGAACGCTAGATGGTGCGATATTCCTGGATTCCGGCATTCGCCGGAATGACGAAATTCTCAGATATCGCCAGAAGTAAGTACCATTCAGTTTGAACATGTTGCGGTTCGCTCGACTGGCAGCATACCTGTTTAGCTCAATAATGGATCAATTCCCAGTCCGAGCCAAGTCTCTCGGCGTTGGTTTGTCAGACACTGTTGAACCAGCTCTTGAGCAGCAGCAGGCCGCCACCAGCCCCCAGGCCGATGCCCAGACCGCTGGCCAGGGTGATAGACAACAGCCCCCCTGAACCGAACACCAGCAGCAGTGTGCCACTCATCAGCAGGGCGCTGCCCGACAGGGCGGACAGGGTGTAGCGGTGGTTGCGTTGCATCTGCTTGCGCAGTTGCTCCAGCTCCTCGGACTGCCACTGGATCACTAGCTGACCGTTGGCGGCATCCTCGATGATCTTGTTGATCCGTATCGGCAGGTCGGGAATGTTCTCCGCGATCAGGGGCAGGTTCTTCTTCAATTTACCGAGGAAGGCGCGGCGCCCGATCTGTTCGCTCATCCAACGCTCGAGAAAGGGTTTGGCAGTGGTCCACAGATCGAGTTGGGGATAGAGCTGACGACCCAGACCCTCGATATTGAGCAGGGTCTTCTGTAACAGCACCAGTTGGGGCTGGACCTCCATGTCGAAGCGTCGTGCAGTCTGGAACAGACGCAGCAGGAAATGGCCAAAGGAGATCTCGCTCAGCGGTTTTTCGAAGATGGGTTCGCTGACCGTGCGGATGGCGGACTCGAACTCCTCGATTCGGGTGCCCTTAGGTACCCAGCCGGAGGCTACATGCAGCTGTGCGACCCGATTGTAGTCCCGGTTGAAGAAGGCCAGCAGGTTCTCCGCCAGGTAGCGCTTGTCGGCTTCGGTCAGGGTGCCCATGATGCCAAAATCCACGGCGACATAGCGTCCGTCGGGTTCGACGAAGATGTTCCCTGGATGCATGTCGGCATGGAAGAAGTTGTATTTGAAGACCTGGGTGAAAAAGATCTCAACACCGCGCTCGCCCAGCAGCTTCATGCTGACTCCCTGGGCCTTGAGGGCATCGATATCCCCCACCGGGGTGCCGCCGATGCGCTCCATGACGAAGACGTTACGGCGGGTCAGGTCCCAGTGAACCTCAGGGATGTAGAGGGCGTCGCTGTTGAGGAAGTTACGCCGCAGTTGGGAAGCGTTGGCCGCCTCGCGCATCAGGTCCAGTTCGTCGAAGATGGTCTTCTCATACTCCTGGATCACCTCCACCGGGCGCAGCCGCCGACCCTCCTTCCAGTAACGTTCCGCCAGATGGGCGATGGTGTAAAGCAGGTCCACATCCCGGCGAATGGTCTTCTCGATGTTCGGTCGCAGCACTTTGACCACGACCCGGCGGCCGTCCTTGAGACGGGCGCTGTGTACCTGGGCGATGGAGGCCGAAGCGAGGGGGGTTTCGTCAAACGCTTCAAGCACCTCGTCGATCGGGCGCTTGTAGGCCTTTTCGATGATCGCCCGGGCCTGGCTGCCAGGGAAGGGGGGAACCCGATCCTGTAACTTGGCCAGCTCCTTGGCCAGCTCATCGGGCAGCAGATCCCGCCGAGTCGAGAGAATCTGGCCGAACTTGACGAAGATCGGACCGAGATCCTCAAGGCTGCGGCGGATGCGCACCGGGTAGCTGGCGCGGTCCTTGCGGAACCAGAACCAGGGCGAGAGATAGATTAGAAAACGGATCGGCCGGAACAGGTGGGTGGCGAGGATGACCTCGTCCAGTCCGTGACGCAGCAAAACCAGATTGATGTGGATGAGTCGCAGGGCCTGGGAAGGGTGAATCACGAACGCTTGTCTCCCGTCTTCTGGGAGGATTCGAGGCGTTGCAGGCGTGCCTCCAGGCGTTCCACGTCGTCACGCAGGCGATCCACCTCCTGGAGGAAGGGCTGGATCTCGTACTGGGTCGGCAGCATGCGCAGCTCTTCCTGCAGATACTCCTTGAGGTTCTGTTCGGCAATGGCGCGGGCTTGGGTGCCCCAACTCAGGGCGCTGCGGAACAGGCCGCCGATCTCATGGGCGGCGATGTCCCCGGTGAGTCGCGCCAACTGTTCTTCCCAGTCGATATCGAGGGCGGCAAGAAAATCGCCGAACCGTTGTGCCAGGGCAGTGTCCCCTTCGATGCTGACCGCGCCGCTGAAGACCTGCTCGGTGCTTCTGCGGTCGTGGCCCAGATTGGCCAGACCCCAAGGGGTGCCGCGCAATACACAGTCGGGTTCGCCTTCGATCTGTCCGAGGCATTGGATACCCTGGGGGTCGGGAATCAGGTACAGGGAGAAGCCGAGCCCGGTCACCTGGATCTGGATCACCTTGCCGTGCAGTGGGGTGAGCCGGGCCGGACTCTCGGGATCGAGTCTCAAGGCCGTGTTGAGCAGTTGCTCGAAGCTGGCGAGGGCCGCAGCGCTGATGGTCATTGGTGACTCCCTGGCGATTCGACCGGATCAGAGCTTGTAGCCGCGATGGATGGCCACGATGCCGCCGCTGAGGTTGTAGTAGTCACAGCGTTCGAAACCGGCGTGTTCCAGCATGCCCTTGAGGGTGTCCTGGTCCGGGTGCATGCGGATCGATTCCGCCAGATAGCGGTAGCTTGCCTCGTCCTGGGTGACCCACCTGCCGATTTTTGGCAGCAGGCTGAAGGAATAGAGGTCGTAGAGTTTCTGCAGGGGCTTATGAACCGGTTTGGAAAACTCCAGCACCAGCAGCCGCCCCCCGGGTTTGACCACCCGGTAGATGGCGTCCAGGGCCTTCTGTTTGTCGGTGACGTTACGCAGGCCGAAGCCGATGGTGACACAATCGAAGTAGTCATCCACGAAGGGTAATTGCTGCGCGTCGGCCTGTGCATAGCGGATATTCGCCACCCGCCCCTGATCGACCATGCGTTCCCGGCCCCGAGTGAGCATCGCCGCGTTGATGTCGGAGAACACCACCAGACCTTCCCGGCCCACCAGGCCGCTGAAACGGGCGGAGAGATCGCCGGTGCCGGCGGCCAGGTCGAGCACCCGCTGCCCCTGACGTACCCCGGACAGCTCGATGGTCATGCGCTTCCACAGCCGGTGGATGCCCATCGACATCAAATCGTTCATCAGGTCGTACTTGCCCGCAACCGAGTCGAAGACCTCTCGCACCCGCCCCGCCTTTTCTTTGACAGGTACATCCTCGTAACCAAAATGTGTGGTGTTCTCGTCCTTCATGGGTGATTACCTTGGTTGATCCGGGATTCGCTGCGACTTGGGTGGCGCCACCTCAGGCCGACGGCTCCTTGCGCTGATAACCGGCCTCGCTGAGGCGTCTGAGATAGTCCTGCCAGTTGTGTTCATACTGGGTGCCCAGCTGATACAGGGTGTCCCAGGAGTAGATGCCGGTGTTGTGTTCGTCGTCGAAATGCAGGCAGATGGCGTAGTTGCCCACCGGGTCGATGTGCGCGATGTTGACGTCTTCCTTGCCGACCTGCAACACCTCCTGACCGGGACCGTGGCCCTGGACCTCCGCGGAGGGGGAGAACACCCGCAGGTATTCCGCCGGATAGCTGAACTTACTGCCGTCATCGAAACTGATTTCCAGGACCCGGGACTGCTTATGCAGATGAATCTCGGTGGGATGGTGTGACATGATCGTTTCTCGCTGCTCGTTAAGTCCGAATTCGGACGCCTAATTCAGAGGATATATTGACTCAGGTCTTCATCCGCCGCCAGTTGCGACAGTTGGCTGTCCACATAGGCCTCATCGATGACGATGGTTTGGCCGCTGAGTTCGGAGGCCTCGAAGGAGACGCCTTCGAGTAGCCGCTCCATCACCGTATGCAGTCGGCGAGCGCCGATATTCTCGGTGGATTCGTTGACCTGCCAGGCGGTCTCCGCAATGCGTCGGATTCCCCCCTCGGTGAATTCCAGGCGCACCTGTTCGGTGGCCAACAAGGCCTGATACTGCTCGGTCAGGGAGGCGTCGGGTTCGGTGAGGATGCGGGTGAAATCCTCGGTACTGAGGGCCGACAGTTCGACCCGGATCGGCAGCCTGCCCTGGAGCTCGGGAATCAGGTCCGAGGGCTTGGCGAGATGAAAGGCGCCGGAGGCGATGAACAGGATATGGTCGGTCTTGACCATGCCGTGCTTGGTGGAGATGGTGCAGCCTTCGACCAGGGGTAGCAGGTCTCGCTGCACCCCTTCCCGGGAGACGTCCGCGCCGCTGGTTTCGGCCCGGCTGGTGACCTTGTCCAGTTCGTCGATGAACACGATTCCGTGCTGCTCGACCATCTCCAGGGCGCGCAGTTTCAGATCCTCTTCGTTGATCCGTTTGGCCGCCTCCTCGTCATTCAGCACCTTGAAGGCATCCTTGATGCGCAGTTTACGGCGGCGGGTCCGTCCGCTGCCAAGATTCTGGAACATGCCCTGCAGTTGGCTGGTCATCTCCTCCATACCTGGGGGGGCCATGATCACGGCGCCCACCGGCGCGGCGTTGACCTCGATGTCGATTTCCTTGTCGTCCAGGTCACCGTCACGAAGTTTCTGGCGGAACTTGTCCCGGGTCGCGTTGGAGATTCCACTGGGTGTTTCGGTATCGTCCCAACCGGTGGGTTTGGGGGTCGGCAGCAGGGCATCGAGAATCCGTTCCTCCGCCGCGACCGAGGCGGCCTCGCCCACCTTGCCCATCTCCTCCTCACGGACCATTTTTACCGCGGAGTCCGCCAGTTCACGGATGATCGAGTCCACCTCCCGGCCGACATAACCCACCTCGGTGAATTTGGTGGCCTCGACCTTGAGAAAGGGGGCGTTGGCGAGCTTCGCCAGACGCCGGGCAATCTCGGTCTTGCCCACTCCGGTGGGTCCGATCATAAGGATGTTCTTGGGGGTGATCTCATTGCGCAGGGTCTCGTCGACCTGGGCGCGTCGCCAGCGGTTGCGCAGGGCGATTGCCACTGCCCGTTTGGCGTCGTGCTGACCAATGATGTGTTTGTCGAGCTCAGCGACAATCTGTTGTGGAGTGATTTGCGACATGGTGTTAGTGCCTGTGAAACAGCGTTCCGCGAGCCTTCAGGCCTCGCAGTCCAACTCTTCCAGAACGAAGTTGTGATTGGTGTAGATGCAGATATCCGCGGCGATGCCGAGACCCTTTTCGACGATCTCCCGTGCTCCGAGTTCCGTATTGTCCAGCAGTGCCCGGGCCGCGGCCTGGGCATAGCTGCCGCCGGAACCGATGGCCATCAGATTGTTCTCCGGTTCGATGACATCACCGGTGCCGGAGATGATCAGCGAGGCGCTGGCGTCCGCAACGCAGAGCAGGGCCTCGAGGCGGCGCAGGGCGCGGTCGGTGCGCCAGTCCTTGGCCATCTCCACCGCGGCGCGGGTGAGGTGGCCCTGATGTTTTTCCAGTTTGCCCT
>JARRNW010000149.1:0-8471 GCA_037384565.1 Candidatus Thiodiazotropha sp. | reverse complement strand
ACCGGGATCTACTGTTCGAAAATCAGAGGAACGCGAAAAGCTAACTCTCCTCCTCCCCTACCCCCTCACCCTGAGTGATGACTGATCCTGTACTGGCGTTGCCATAAACGAGATCTTCATTTCTCAGGATGTCGATGATTCTGGCAAAATTCTCGGCGGTCATGTATGGGGTTTCTTCACGCTTACCTTGAAAGGTCGTGAAATAGAACTTGCCGAGATCGATTTTGGGATCCCAAACGGCCTGGTATTCTTTGAGTTTTGTCCATCCTGCAGTTCCTTGCGCATAATGAGGCATGGTGGTGTCCTCCTGTTCCATTGCCATTGCTGATCGATAATGATGACCAAGGTAATCTTCGTTGACGGCATGTCCATAGGCATTAAAATCCCGCTCCCGAGCCCTGTCGGCCTTCAAATCGCCCCTGTTTTCAAGTTTAGCCCCGACATTTGGGCGAACCTGTGAATTAAAAGACACCCCGATTGTGAAAAATCACTTGCAATTGAACGCGATCAGAAGGCCGCAGCTACCGCACCTATCATGGTTTGTTTGACCTAGCGGATACACGCCACATCTGCCCGATTGTTGCCACATTTCCGCCAGGTTCTGGCGATAGGCCAGTGCTATATTCAACTCGAAATCAAGTTGGCCGCCATAGGAAGACGGCCTGATAATTTCCCGGTTCATGGACCTATGAACCAGGGTTTCAGGATGAAACTCACAATCAAACCGACAGGTGGTATCCGATGCAGCAGTCGATCGTCCATAACGCACCCTTTGGAAAACTCTTTATGTGGACGCTGGTCACGCTCTTGTTGTTGTGCCAATCTGATCTACACGCCTTCGATGCCCGCAGGGACCTGGAGGTCCAATCGGTACTGGAACAGACCTACGATAATGGCGCCTCGGTCGTCATCCGCTTCAACGTGCCCCTGGACGCCAATGCGGATTTCCGCCGCTATCTCGAGATCACCCGGGACGGCAAGGTGCTGCCCGCATCGAACTGGCTGATCAATGAAGACGGATTCCTTGCGGTCTATCCCTTCATAGAACCCTCCGCGAAATATCACATCAAGGTCCGCCCGGGCCTGCGGGGCATCGATGGTCAGGTCCACTCGGCCAACCGGGACTTCACCCTGACCAGCCGACGCAGCGAACCGAGCGCCACCTTTTCCGGCAACGGACAGGTTATGAGCAGTCACATGAAGCGGGCCCTGCCGGTGGTCACCTTGAACGTGGACGAAGTGGATGTGGATCTGTTTCACATCGCTGTCGCGGACATTCCGACCTGGGCCCACTTCAACAACAACCAGCGCAGCAACTACTACCGGCTAAAGTCCTTCAGCGAAAAGAATCCCCTGATCTACAGCGCCCGCTTTCCGATCAAGCACCGGCGCAATCAGCGCACCACCACCAATCTGGATCTCAGCAATATCCCCGGACTGGACCGGCCGGGGGCCTATCTGGCGGTACTGCGCATACCCGGTCAGTACGAGGGCAGTTACAACACCAACTTTTTCACCGTCAGCGACATCGGTATTCAGGTACGCCGCACGGTCAAGGCGATGCACATCTTCGCCAACACCATATCTTCGGGCCAACCCCTGGACGAGGTGGAGCTCTCCCTCTATCGCAACAATAAACTCAAGGCACGTAAAATCACCGACAAAGAGGGCATTGCCCGCTTCACCAACTGGTTCGAAGGTGTTGACACACTGATCGCACGCAAAGGCGACGACTACACCGTGCTTCGACTGGTCCAGCCCCTGGATCTCTCCGGTATCCGCAACGCCACTGAAAGGCATCAGGAGATGCAGTTGTTCGCCTGGGGACCTCGCGACTTGTACCGTCCCGGAGAGTCTTTCGAGACTTATGCCATCCTGCGCGACCACGACGCCCGGCCGCTGCGGGACACGCCGGTTCTGGCCACCCTCTACGACGCAACCGGCGCTCAGGTGGTCAGCACCACGCTCAACCGGGACGCCAACGGCAGCTACCATTTCAGCCACCCGATCGCCGATTCGGCCAAGACCGGCCCCTGGCACCTGGCCTATCAAAACCCCGCCAACCGGGAGGTGTTGACGGAGGTCCACTTCTCCGTGGAGGAGTTTCTGCCCGAACGCATGACCCTGTCACTCTACGACGGCGACCCGACCCGCCACCGGCTGTTCCACGACCCGCAAAAACTGACCATTCCCCTCGATGGCCAATACCTTTACGGCGCCCCCGCCTCCGGCAACTCGGTGGATGGCTATCTGCTGGCCGAGGTGGACCGTCACCCCTTCGATCAATGGAAGACCTATAGCTTCGGCATCGATAACGAGACCATTCCCCAACCGCGCCTCACCCTGGATAAGATCGCCCTCAATGGGGAGGGTCAGGGTGAATGGAAAATCGATTTGAACCGCTGGAAAACGGTCAAATCCCCACTCGCCCTCACCGCCACCGCCAGCCTCTACGAAAGCGGTGGACGTCCGGTCACGCGCAGCTTCAGCGCCACCCGGATCGCCCAGGACAAACTGATCGGCATCGAGCCCCAATTCGATGAACGGGCCGAGAATGACAGCAACCCGGGCTTCAAACTGATACTCACCGACAACCAAGGTACACCGCTGGCGGGTAACTACCACTATGCGCTCGTGCGCGAGGACCGGAACTACTATTGGACCTACAGCGACGCTAAGGGCTGGAGCTGGCACTACGATCCCATGGAGTACGAAAGCTTCTCCGGCAAGCTGGCATTCGGCACCGACAAACCGGTCTCGATCAATGTTCCGGTCAAGTGGGGCAACTACCGTCTGGAGGTCCGAGACAGCGCAAACCTGACCGTCAGCAGCTATCGCTTCCGCACCCGCTGGTACTGGTGGGGCAATAGCGAGACGGGCAACGCGCTCAAACCCGACCAGATCAACATGGGATTCCGGGAAGAGCGCTACCACGCGGGGGAAACCGCGCACCTGCTGCTCTCCCCCGCCACCGCCGGCATCGCCACCCTGACGGTGGAGAACAATGACGAGGTGCTCTGGGTGGCGCAACGGGAGGTGAGCGCGGATAAGCAGACCATCGACATCCCCATCATGGAAGAGTGGTCCCGCCACGACATTGTTGTCACGGCCACGATTCTAAGCCCCGGCGATATGCAGCACAGTGTTGCGCCGAAACGGGCCTTCGGATTCGTCAATCTGCCCCTGCGCCGGGCCGATGCGGCGTTCGATGTCCACATCGATGTGCCGGAAAAGATCACCCCGGAACGCAGCATCACCGCGCAGATCAAACTTACACCCGAATCGGGGGAGATCCCCGAAAACACCTATGTCACCCTGGCCGCGGTGGATCAGGGGGTGTTGAACATCACCCGATTCAAAACGCCGGACCCGGTCAACGCCCTCTACGGCCCCCGCCGCTATGAGGCCAACTTCTATGACGTGTACGGGCAGATCATCGAAAACGCCGGATTCGACTACAGCCAATACCGCTTCGGTGGTGGCTTCAAGCAATCCGAGGCGGATCTGTCCCGGGGCGGCGACAAACCGAAGAACGATGTGCGCATCCTCTCACTGCAATCAGCCCCGGTACGGGTCACCCGGGACGGAACCGCCAGCATCGCCCTCGACATTCCCCAGTTCAACGGCAAACTGCGCTGGATGGCCATCGCCTACTCCGATCAGAGCTACGGCAGTGCCCAGGCCGACACCACGGTGGCGGAGAAACTGATCGCGCAACTGGCCAAACCGCGCTTTCTCGCCGTGGGCGACGCATCGGAAGTGACCCTCGACCTGAGCAACATGAGCGACGAGGAACAGTCCCTCAAACTCAGCCTGAAGAGCGACGGCGCCCTCGGTCTGCATGAATGGACCCAGGAACTGAAACTCGCCGCTGGCGCCAAGCAGACGCTGCGCTTTCCGGTAGACGCCCGGCACACCGGGGAGGGTGACATCAGCCTGAGCCTCGACAATGGCCTGCAGGGAGACCGGGGTATCGCGATCAAACGCCACTGGACCCTTGGGGTCCGCCACGCCTACCCGGCGGTGACGCGTAAGGAGATGAGGGTCATCAACCCGGGACAGTCCTGGCAACCCGAGGTGGCGATCGAGGATCTGCTCAAGGCCAGTGTGCAGGGACAGCTCATCCTCTCCCCTCAGCCCCCCATCGATCTCTCATCCCACTTCGAGCATCTGCTCAACTACCCCTATGGCTGTACCGAGCAGAGCACCAGTTCGGGCTATCCCTGGGTGCTGGTCGATCCGGATGCCGCCCGGGACATGGACCTGCTCCCGCAGATCAAAAAACGCTTCCATACCGACTACACCCAGGCCTTCCGTAAGCAACAGATTGAAAAGGCGGTGCAACGGCTGCTGCCCCGGCAGAACAGCTCCGGCGGTTTTGCCCTGTGGAGCAGCCAGGACAGTGAACTGAGCTGGTTGAGCGTTTATGTCGCCGATTTTCTCACCGACGCGGAGATGGCTGGAGCGGAGGTCGACGCCGATGCGCTGAATCAGACCCTGAAGCGGCTGCGGGAATACCTGCGCGAACCGAATCGGATCGCCAACCGCTGGAGCAGCGACGCCACTATCTATAACTTCGCCACCCGGGCCTATGCCGCCTATGTGCTTGCCAAGGTGAACCGCACCAACCTGTCTGACCTGCGGTTGCTCTACGACCAGGTCAAGGAGGGGTATCCGGACACTCCCCTGGCCTGGGCGCAACTGGGCTACGCCCTCGACAAACTGGGGGATATCAAACGCGCCAAGGAGGCCTACGACAAGGCTCGCACGCAACCGTTCGTGGATCGCTACGTCGGCTACTACGACAGCGAATTGCGCGATCTCGCCCTCACCTATGCCCTGCTCGCCAGGCGGGGCGAGGCCCGCTCCGAGATGCTCATGCAGATCTTTGAGCTGACCAAGCAGCGCCGCTGGTTGAGCACCCAGGAGCGCAACGCTCTGTTCAAGGCGGCCTTGGCGGCAAAGACCTCAACGGGGGAAAAGCTGCTCGCACTCATCCAGGGCGAGGGGTTCGAGCAGAAGATCGATCAGGCCAAACCCTTCCGCTCGATTCTCGACTTCGACCAGCTCGGTTCGATCCGATCGATCGCCGCAACGGAACAGACGCTCTATGCGAGCCTGGAGATCATCGGTAATCAAGCGGAGGTACCGCCCCCCGTCAGCGAGGGTTTCAGCATCAAACGGGACTACTTCGACATCGATGGCCGGCGCATCGACCCGAGTGCGCTGAAGAGCGGCGAACTGATCGTAGTGCGCATCAACGTCTCGGCGCGACAGCTCAGCCCGGACGCCCTGGTTGTCGACCTGCTGCCGGCCGGACTGGAGCTGGAAAACCAGAACCTGGCCAACGCCAGTGTCGATCTGAGTAAGGTAGCGATCGAAGGCAAGCAACTCAAGAACTGGCGTGACCCCCTCGATGTGGCGCATCTGGAGTATCGGGACGACCGGTTTGTGGTGGCCCTGTCCCTCGACGAATACGGTTCGACGGATCTGTTCTATCTGGCCCGGGCGGTTACCCCGGGGGTCTATCTTGTCCCACCACCCTACGTGGAGGATATGTACCGTCCCTACCGTCATGCCCTGGGCACGACACAGGAAACCCTGCGGATCGCGCGCTGATCGATGCACAGAACTTCTCGTTCCCACGCTCAGCGTGGGAACGCAGACCGGAAGTTCGAAGTTTCACCCCAACGGGACTGATATCGTAAGGTAATGAATGGAACATTGGTTAATGAAGCATATCCTCACCCATAGATTGAAATGGGTCTGGCGTATGACCCGCCACCTGCTGATCGCCGGGCTGCTGGGGTTTGCAGGATTTCTACTCCTGGATAGGCTGCAACCGGTCGATCTGGAGACACGTAGCGCCGCCCGGGTGGTGGTCGACAGCCGCGGCGAACCCCTGCGCGCCTTCGCCGACCGCCTCGGCGAATGGCGCTACCCGATCACCCTCGATCGGGTCTCGCCCCGCTATCTACAAGCACTGATTGCCTACGAGGACCGCTGGTACTACCAACATGGGGGGGTCAACCCCCTCTCCCTCGCCCGGGCCGCCTGGCAGTGGCTGAGCAACGGCCGCATCATCTCCGGCGGTTCCACCCTGACCATGCAGGTGGCGCGTATCCGCTATCCGGAAAACCGCACGATTGCGGGAAAACTCAAACAGATCCTCAGGGCGTTGCAGTTGGAGTGGCACTACAGCAAGGCGGAGATTCTGACCTACTACATCAACCACGCTCCCTTCGGCGGTACACTGCAAGGAGTGGAGGCGGCCAGCCGCAGCTACTTCGGACACCCGGCGGAACATCTCACCCAGGCCCAGGCAGCGTTACTCGCGGTACTGCCCCAGGCCCCAAGCCGATACCGTCCTGACCGTTTTCCCGAACGGGCCCGGCAGCAGCGGGACAAGGTGCTCGAACGCATGGTGCAATTCGGTCTGCTCAGCCAGGCGGAGGCCGAGGATGCCAAATTGGAAACCGTGGAGGCCCATGCGCCGCATCTCAAACCCTTGGCCCCCCTGCTCTCCCGGCGGCTGATCAACCGCGAACCCGACGCCCATCTGATCCACACCTTCATCGACCGGGAGATCCAGCGCCGCCTCGAGGCGTTGGCCCACGATCAGATTCATCGCCTGCCGCAACGGGCCTCCCTGGCGATGCTGGTGATGGAGCACGACAGCGGCAAGGTGGTGGCCTATCTCGGTTCCGCTGACATGACCAACCGGGACCGCTTCGGCTATCTCGACATGGTCAGCGCCGAACGCTCCCCGGGCTCCACCCTCAAACCCTTTATCTACGGCCTGGCGATGGATGAGGGACTGATCCACAGCGAAAGCCTGCTGATGGATGTACCGTTGCGCTTCGGCGACTACCGGCCACACAACTTCGATCGCGGCTTTTCCGGTCCGGTCAGCGTCAGCGAAGCCCTGCAACAGTCTCTGAACGTTCCCGCCGTTCAGGTGCTGGAACAGCTCGAACCCGGACGCTTCTTCGCCCGTATGCAGACCGCCGGAGCCGGCCTGCGCCTGCCCACGGGCGCCGTCCCCAATCTGGCGATCGCCCTGGGTGGCGTGGCCACAAACCTGGAACACCTGGTGGCACTGTACAGCGCCCTGGGCCACGAGGGATATGCCATCACACCGCGCCTGACCCCGAACGACCCGCTGCAACAACGCCGCCTGCTCAGTCCCGGCAGCGCCTGGGTGATTCGCAAGATCCTCTCTCAACGGCGCGATGAACCGAACGGACGTCCGGGCCTGGCGATCAAGACCGGCACCAGCTATGGCTACCGGGATGCCTGGGCCATCGGGGTCAGCGGACGTTATACCATCGGGGTCTGGGTGGGACGGCCCGATAACGGGGCAATGACCGGACACTACGGCAGTCTGACCGCCGTACCGATCCTGCGCGCCGCCGCCACGATGCTGCCATCTGCTGGCCCGGGGGTGGACAAACCTCCGAACTATGCGATCAGCAGCGCACGGCCTGGATCATCGACGGCGCGCTGCCCACCACTTTCATGAGCCGGGTCGGGTATACGCCGCTGATCCCCCAACCCTACCTTAATCTGCGTTTAGCCAACGACAGCGGCCTGCGTGTCGCCCTGGGCTGTGGGGTCACCTCACACGAGAAGACCATCCCAGTTTGGCCCGCCCCCTTGCAGCACTGGCTGAGCGAGGAACAGCGTAATAGCCGGCGCATTCCCCCTTTGGATCCTCGGTGTGATCGCACAGCGGGTCTTTTGAGTGAGACTCCAATCGAGATTCTAGGGCTTGATGATCACGCACGTCTGAAACGCCACACCATTACCACGGAACAGCCACAACTGAGTTTTCAGGCTGTAGGCGGACAACCTCAGTGGTATTGGTTTCTCAATGGCACCCTACTTGAGACCCAAGGGGCCTATCTCAATCTACCGATGCCTTCACCAGGCCGCTACCAACTGGCCGTCTCCGACCAAGCCGGCATGAGCGATACCCTGGAGTTTGTGATTGAACCGGAGGAGAGTAACCGCAACACCCCTATCAAGACTGAAAACTGAAACCTGCGTACACCTGAAATATCCGTCTACCCGACCTCAATATGATTCTGCACTCTGGATTTCCGGTCGTTGACGCTTGTAAGGTGGGCTGTGTGGCGATCGGTCCGTGATCGCGACCTGAGACATATCACTCTCCTTTTCTTGGAGAGCTTTATGCTCTAATAGTGTTCTCTATATATGTAGGCGAACGCTTGTGCCTGTCGTTGCCGCTCACTCCCACCCGATTGCAAATAAGCCTTTTTTTATCTTAGTTCGTTGCCATCTTATAATTTCAACGCTGCTGTTATTTCCCAATCTCAGGCCGTAGAAAAGGCCCTTTTCCAACCGCATACTCATCGTAATAGGCCCGAAGCGCTACGACGATAATTCCGTCAATTGAAATTTATCCAGGGATTTATAAAATCTCTCTTTTTCTTTTTGCCGACCTGACG
>JARRNW010000148.1:0-12744 GCA_037384565.1 Candidatus Thiodiazotropha sp. | reverse complement strand
CAACAGTGCGACAAACTCCTCTCCACCAAGTCGTCCAATGATATCAATCTCGCGCAAATTCTCGCGACTCAAATGGGCAATCTTTTGTAGTACGAGATCGCCAACATTATGTCCATAGGTGTCATTGATAAGCTTAAAATAGTCGATGTCGAACATAATCAGAGAAAGTTCGCCACCGTATCGACTGAGACGTATCAGTTCCTGCTTGGCCAGATCAATAAAATGGCGCCGGTTGTATAAACCGGTAAGAAAGTCGATGCTAGCCTGACGCTCCAGCTCCCTTTCCAAGCGTTTACGCTCACTGATATCAAGACTGGCGGCAAGTACACCAACAACCGCACCGGACTCATCCCGCTCCGGCACCATATGAATCTGATGTATCTGTGAGCCACCTCCTTTTACAGGCATCTCCATCTCATATATGCATTCTTGCCCTTTTTTCCATGTTTGCGTCTCAGCATCAAGAACCTTTCGATTGTAAGCCGGATTGGACTGATCAGATAGCCTTGTACCCAACAGTTCCTCGACCGGCAGTGAAACCGTGGAAGCAAGTCTGGGATTGCAGTAGATAATTCGCCCCTCTCCATCAAAACGAGCGATATTGAGGGGGGAATTTTCGGCTAAGGTGCGAAACTCTCGTTCTCTGCTGACCAGCGCCTCGCGCGTGTTACGGTTTTCTATGGCGATCGCCGCCATATTAGCGGCAAAGGCGATACGCTCAATATCGTCACCAGTCGGCACCGTGGGCTTGGGATGGTAGATAGCAAAAGTGCCCAACACCTTGCCATCGGAAGTAAAAATCGGTTCCGACCAACATGCTGCCAATCCGGCTCGTCGTGCAAGTTCGGCATAGGGTTGCCAATAATCATGGGTCGCAATATCCTTTACAATGACCCGCTCACCCAGATAGGCGGCAGTGCCACAAGAACCCACACCCATACCAATTTCGAGACCATTGATCGCCTCATTATAGAAAACCGGCAGGCTTGGAGCTGCTTTGTTATAAAGGTGTTTCCCCTCGTCATCCAGTAGCAGTACGCTGCACAACGATTTGGGGTCTTCTTCTTCAACGACGTGTACGATGGCAAGCAGTATATCCGACAGAGGTGCCGCCTTGGCCACCATTTCCAGCATGGCATTGTGCGCGCGATTTCGTTGTTCACTTAACCAGTAGGCGGTAATGTCCGTAAAGCTGGCCAGCTGCTTTTCACCCACAAAGCTGACCCGGGCCAACACCCTGAGCTGACGACCATCCTTAGTGACGATATTTGATTCCAGCCCGGGTAATGCCAACCCGGATTGATGAGCCTTCTCTGCATGTAGCCTCCAAGGTTCGACAACCGCTTGCCGATATCCGGCTACCGGATAGGCCTTGCCAATCCAGGTTTCGAGATCGGATACATCGTCGAGAGTGTATCCGAACATTTCCGTAAACTGACGATTAACGTATTCAATCTTTCCCTCGGCATCGCACCAGCTGATACCCACCGGGGACGACTCCAGCAAATCCTCCATCTGAATACGTTGCTCGGTGCTTCTATTCAGATCGCTTTGAAGCCTTTCCTCCTGCAACCTGGCCAATCCGTTTGACGCAAGAATCCGCACTACGCCAACCATGGTTTCCATATGCGCCTCCATCTGCGCCTTGTTGAAAACCGGAGCGGTTTGTATCGCCTTCAGATAATCCGCTTCATCGAAGCCGAACTGCTTGGCCCGGTTGCGGAAAAATTCCAAATCTGCTGATGAATCAAGCACCTGCCCGAGAAACAGGGTAGCCAGTTGCTGTCCCTCTACCACGATCGGTGTCGCATAATCGTAGAGGCCGTTTTTACACAAACAGCAGGCAACCTCGCCTTCTCGGACGATCCCCATGAGTTCGAGGTTACTCTCCTGGCATTGGCGATTCGTTTCGGGATGGGCTCTATGAAACAGATTGCAGGCGTCGCACCAGCCCGCTTGGGTGATCAGCTCACCGTCAGGACCAACCAATCCGTTAGGAATGCCGGTCGCTTTAAAGAAGCTCTCCAGCAATTGTGAATAGGCAGCAACATCGACAAGATCACTGAAACGGTAGTTTGCACCCACAGTATAAACCTCGGCTTTTCCGATAGGGTTACTCACGAAATCCATTTGAGGCCCTGATCAGACTACTCCATACGGAACCGGGGATCCAATCACTACGATCGCGAAACAACTAGGCGAACGACTGCCATTTGTCTGGTTGGTAGAGAAGATTCAGAGTAGGATGCGCGGTATCCACCGCCTTGTTCTCTTCAAACGACTTATGACTTGACGAAAACAACACCATCAAACAACTTTCGCGCAGTCAGTAACACTGCGGCGCTCTCCACCTCACCGCCGTCACCCAGTTCAACCAGAATAGTGGAGGCGCCAATCGGATGTTCGATAGGCATGCGTTTTGAGCGCCCCTCAGGCAGTTGCGCGAGACATGTCGCCGGAGTACCGGGCAAGGCGCAGGCAGTGGCCACACTGACCGCACCCAGCACTCCGATCGAGGCATGGCAGCGATGGGGAATAAAGGTGCGAGTTGCGATGACCCCACCCGCCTTTGGCGCGCTGACCATGGTCATCTTGGGCACCGTCTTGGCGCTCACGTCGCCCAGATTCATCATCGGCCCCACTTGTAAACGGATCGATTCGAGCCTCGCCTTCAACGCCTCGTCAGCATCGAGCACCTCGCGACTCTCATCGCCATTGATCCCCAAATCGGCCGCGCGCATGACCACCACCGGCATACCGTTGTCGATGCAGGTCAGCTCGATACCGTCGACCACATCAACAGGCCGCCCGGTGGGCAACAACGCGCCACAACTGGAGCCAGCGGTATCCCGGAAGACAACCGGTATCGGACTGGCCGTGCCTGGAACTCCGTCGAGGCTAGCATCTCCGCGATAGGTCACTTTTCCGTTCGGGGTTCGCACCCGCGCCACCGCGACCTGCCCGGTGTTCTCCATGTAAATGGTAACCTGGGTCTCCTCGGCTTCGGCGGTCACCAAACCGCGCTCAATCGCGAAAGGTCCGACACCTGCCAGAATATTGCCGCAGTTCTGGGCATCGGTGACGATCGCCTGATCGACGAAGACCTGTAAGAACAGATAATCCACATCGATCCCCGGCCGCGCGGACCGCCGCACTACGGCCACTTTGGAGGTGAGTGGGTCGGCCCCGCCCATGCCATCGATCTGACGTTTATCCGGGGATCCCATGAGACATGGTTCAATCTCCTGGTATTCTCGCTGTCAGAAGGGATATGGATTCTGTCCGGTCTGAATGGTGATCCATTTCAGTTCCGTCATTTCATCGATTGAGAAATGACCGCCCTCTCGTCCAAAACCGCTGTTCTTCACCCCTCCGAATGGGATCACAGGCTCGTCACGCACACTCGGACCATTGATATGCACCGCGCCGGACTCCAATCCTTCGGAAAGCAGCATCGCCTTCTGCAGGTCATTGGTGATGACCGCGGATGAGAGACCATAGTCCGAGTCGTTGGCCAAGGCCATGGCATGCAGGTGGTCGTCGGCTTTGATCACAGATGCTACCGGCCCGAAACACTCAGTCCTGAAGATGCTCATCGCAGGGGTGATATCAGCCACGACAGTTGGCTCGAAGACATTCTCCCGGTAATCCCCCCCGGTCAGTACGCGCGCGCCCTGGGCCACCGCTTCCTGTATCTGCTGTTTGATAAACGGCCCCTGAGTGGCGCGGATCAACGGTCCGACAATCAGCCCGGGCTCTCGCGGATCAGCACCGTATTTCAAGCCGCCGACCTTGCGTGCGATCTTATCGCAAAACTCGTCATAGGCTCCCGCTTCGACAATCACCCGCGACCCGGTCATGCAGATCTGACCCTGATGCATATAGTTACTGAAGGCAGCGGTATCCACGGCATAATCCAAATCCGCATCATTGAGCACGATAATCGGGTTCTTACCCCCCAGTTCCAACGCGAAGCGCTTGCCGTGGGCCGCCGCTTTCGCACCCACCTGCCATCCCACGTGACTGGAACCGGTAAAGGTCACAAACCGAACACGTTTGTCGGTGATCAGACCGTCACCCAACTCGGCACCGAGGGCCGGCACCACATTGAGCACACCCGGAGGAAAACCCGCGTCGCGAAACAGCTCGCCTAGCTTCAAACCAATGACAGGAGTCATCTCGGACGGCTTGAGCACCACCGTATTCCCAGCGGCCAGGGCAAAGCCGATCTTGCGGATACCCAATAACAAAGGAAAGTTGAAAGGCGCGATCGACAATACCGTGCCCAGGGGCCGGCGGATGCAGTAGGACTTGACCCCCGGATAGTCCGAGAGATAGGTCTCGCCCTTCACCCGACGGCACTCACCGGCCATGGATCGCAGAAAGGTCGGCGTATGATGGGTTTCATAACCCGCCTTGAGCAAGGTCGAACCCGCCTCGTCGATCAGCACATCGGCCAGCTCCTGAGCACGTTCCTCCATCAGATCCGCCGCTTTCAACAGCAGCAGCTCCCGTGCTGTAGGATTGAGATCCTTCCAGGACGCGAACGCCCGGGCCGATGAGGCTAGAATGCGCTCAACATCATCCTTGCCCGCATTCTGTATACGGGCATAGACCTCTCCGGTGGCCGGATTGAGGTCGTCACTGTATACCCCGGATACCGAGGAGGTGTATTCGTTATCGATGAACAGCTGGTACTCTTTCATATGCGTGCTCCTATCCTCTTCACTCGGGTTTGAACGAATCTAATGAAGGGTTAATCAATATAGATCAAGCCATCCAATGCGACCGCACCCTCCCCTGCGGGATAGACCACCACGGGATTGACATCGATCTCACGAATCCGGGAATCGGACTGGATCAGCTTACCCACCTGTGCCACGATCTGCGCGGCTGCGGCCACATCCACTGCGGGTGCGCCCCGGAACCCGCGTAGCAGCGCGGCGCTCTTCAATTGATTGAGTTCCTCCATAATCGCCTCGGGGGACAGATTGGCAGGGATCAGCCGCGCATCATGGAACAGTTCAGCCATGACGCCGCCAAATCCCACGAGAAGAACCGGGCCCCAGTCGCGGTCGTTACGGGCGCCCACGATCAGTTCCACCCCCGTGCTTCCCATCCCTTCGATCAACACCCCATCCAAGGTCAGATCGGGACGCGCCTGCGCCACATTTTCGTAGAGCTTGTTCCATCCGGCACGCAAGGCATCGGGATCGGTCAGTCCCAGCACCACACCACCCGCGTCGCTCTTGTGGGAGAGATCCGCCGACTGGGCCTTCAGGACTACGGGATAACCGATCTCTTCGGCGGCGCCAAGCGCTTCATCGATACTCTGCGCGAAGACCCCTTTCGGTAAAGAGACACCGAAGGCGGCGAGGATCTCCTTGCTACGGTACTCCGGCACCACCCCACTGGCCTGAGCCAGCACAGGGGGGATTTCCCCGGGTTGTGCGGGCCCCGGATCCAGCGGTTGGGGCGCCGAGAGTAGGGCCAGGGCGCGGAACACCCGCTCCGCAGAAGCGAAGAAGGGTACGCCCAGCTCACGCAGCACTGATACATAGGTCTCGGGAATCTCCGCCCCTTCATCCAGGCCCGCGAAGATCACCGGCTTCTGCGGGGCGAGGGCCTTGATAGCCTCGATGATATGGGGCAGTTTCAGGTCGCTGGTCGCCTTGTCGGTCAGAATGATACCCAGAACGATACTGCCGAAATCGGACTCCTTGAGCAGCACATCGAGGGTGCGACGATAGAGATCGGGATCGACCAGGGCCTGGGCGGTGAGGTCGAGGGGGTTGCTGGGTGGAATGAACTCGGGCAGCGCCTCCCGCAACCCAGCATAGGCCGTTTCACCCAGTGAGGAGAGCGCCAGGCCGACATCTTCACAAAGATCCAGGGTCAGCGCCTTGAAGGCTCCCGACTCAGTCAGCACCGCGCAGCCAGCACTCGGTAACGAGGCGCAGCGAGCGACGATTTCGGAGACATCCAGCAGCTCTTCCAGGGTATCGACGATAACCACTCCGGTACGCGCGACCAGTGAGCGCATCACCTGATAATCCCCGGCCATGGCCCCGGTGTGGGTGGCAGCGGATGCCCGGGCGGCGCTGCTGCGCCCCGGGTGCAATAGCACGATTCGCTTACCCAGTTCCCGGGCACGTCGGGCCAACGCCAGAAACCGTGCTGGTTTACGAAACTGCTCGACGATCATGGTAATGGCCTTGGAATTGGGATCGTCGAGCATATACTCCACATAGTCCTCGACGCCGCTGGCCGCCTCGTTACCGGTGGAGACTGAAAATGAAACGTTCAGATCCCGTGCAGCCAGAGCGGTGCCCAGTACAGCGGCCATAGCGCCACTTTGGGAGACCACGGCAATGCCGGCACGACCGGCAAGGGGCCGTGGTGGCGTCTGCACGAAAGTCAGCGCGATACCATCCACATAGTTGACCAGCCCCAGACAGTTGGGGCCTTCCACCACCATGCCCTGTTCCTCGGCGATACGGGCGATCTCTTGTTGCTCTGCGCGACCCTCCTCGCCGCCCTCGGCGAAACCGGCGGAGAAGATCACCACTCCCCCGACCCCGCGCCGGGCGCAGGCACGCACCGACTCGAGCACCGCCACCCGGGGAATGGCCAGTACCGCGCAATCCACTCCATCGGGCAGGCCATCCACCGATTTCAGGCAGGGACGACCGTTGATCTCGTCACGTTTGGGATTGATCAGGTGGATATCACCCTGGTATTCGGCGCGTTCAAGATTGGCGAGTACACTCGCACCCAGTGAACCCGGGGTCGGTGAAGCACCGACAATCGCGACCGAACGCGGACGCAGCAGACGTTGGATGGAAGATATTTGCAGGGATTGGGCCTCAGTCATAGTCATATCCTGGAATGGGTTTGTTACGCCAAGGTATCGCGTAGTATCGAACAGCCTGAACCTATGGATTCAGGCAAATATTCAACAATGTGATCGTTTTGTGGCGTTAGGTTGACATAGCGCAATTCATTTATCAAGTTACTTGATATCCATCCCCCAGTTCCCCTGCGATCCAGATACTTGGATCAAAATATCTGTGATTTCTTGACCTGCAAATATTAGTTAACTACCATAACTATTCCATGGCACCTACGGGTAAATACGAGGATGGTTTTATGGAGTATTGGAACAATGTTTCCCCGAATTCTAGTACCGCAATCGACTCGAACGCCGTGTGCCGATTGTTCAGCACTCTTGGAAATCCTGACCACACAGCACTTGCGAACGGGATTCTTGAGCTGGTCAACTCGATTGTCCCTGTAAATAGCTGTTTCGTCATGGCCTTCAATGAAGGTCAAGATCCCCGTTGCCTCTCCGCTGCAACTCCAACCGACGACCACCATTGCCGTGAGCTGGCCGGCGACCTGACCACTGGCCTGTTTCGCCATGACCGCATCCAAGTGCATCTACAGACCCTGTTGATACAACAACAGATCGGCGCACTCACCGTACACCGCCAGATACCGATACAGATCATCGATGGAGCGCTGAAACGCCTCTACAACACTCTGGGGATCGTCGACAGCATGGCGATCACCATTAAGAGTGCCGAACAGGCTTGGATCACCATTACCCTCAGCAGGTGTAGCGAACTGGGGTTGTTCGCGGAAGATGAGAAAGAGTCCCTATTGCGGATCGCCCAGCTCATCGCTACGGCCGCCCTACGCCACAGTCAGCTCGCGAGCTTGGTAGACAAAACCCCAGACAATCCACTCAGCAGTGGTCTCGACCAACTCTGTTCACGTCTGACCCAGAGGGAGCGACAGGTAATCCTGCGTATCCTCGACGGCGTCACCATGGAACAGATCGCCGAGGATCTGGGTTTAAAGCCCTCCACGGTCGTCACCTACCGTAGTCGCGGTTATGAGAAACTCGGCGTCAGCTCACGGCGGGAACTGTTTTCCACGGTACTGCGCAATCGCACCACCCGCTATCAGCAACCGCAAACCGAGCTGATCAGTCCCCCGCTTCTGTTCACCCCTACCGGTAATCCGCCCTATGCAACAGGCACTGATACTCATCGACCTCATCAATGAACTCATCGCTCCGGGGGGTAAACTCTCCGCAAAAGGCTATACGAATTTCGCAGACCAGCATGGTACGCTGGGCCGGATCGCCGACCTGCTGAATCACTCGCGCAGCCAGGCACACAAGATCATTCATGTACGAGTCGGCTTCTCCCCCGACTACCGGGAACAACCCAAGGACTCACCCCTGTTCAAACATGCTTCCCGCTTCGATGCACTGAAACTTGGCGAATGGGGCACGGAGTTTGTACCACAGGCAACCCCATTGCCGGGTGAAACCGTACTGGTTAAACACCGCGTAAACGCTTTTTATGGCACACCTCTCGAAATTCTCCTGCGCAATGCTGGCATTGATCAACTCGCGATCGTCGGTTGCTCAACAGATGTAGGTGTACAGACCACAGCCCGAGCCGCCCACGA
Source organism: Candidatus Thiodiazotropha sp. (assembly GCA_037384565.1). Taxonomy (GTDB): domain Bacteria; phylum Pseudomonadota; class Gammaproteobacteria; order Chromatiales; family Chromatiaceae; genus Thiodiazotropha. The sequence continues at coordinate 4,263 of JARRNW010000148.1, read as the reverse complement.
TTTGGACTATGCGTGCACGGTCATCGGTGATTGCTGCATCGCACCCAGCGACGAGGATCACGAACCTACCCTGCGCATGCTCTCCAAAGTGGTTCAGGTTTCCAACCTTGAGCAATTCATGAACCCTTAGTTGTGCAGCCCTTTTCAATGACGTGGTGCTTGAAGTACTTTCCCTCGCAGACGATGGGAACGAGCGAAGGATAGACTCTACATTCAATTTTCCTTTGACCTGAACCGTAAAGACATTTAGTCTTATTTCCATCGCAGTGTCATGACACTGCGTTATTTTTGGAAGGATGCAAAAGTAATCTGCAAGGAGGCGGTCAATGATGACACGAAAAGTCCAATTGGGTCGATGGTTTGCGGTCGGCATACTCGCCTTGTTGTCAGTAGCCTGTGGCGGTGGTGGCGGCGGCAGCAATGAAACCGATGACAACGGTGGCAATACCGATGATACGACCGACGACGTCCACCCCTCTCTGCAGAACGTAAACGGCACACTGTCCGGAGTCTATTTTTCCACAACAGCACTGAACGAGGGTGAATGGCTCAACCTCAAAACGGGCGAAACCGGCGCTTTCTACGAATACGACGACAACATCCCATCTGGCCTGGAAGCCATCGTACCGTCGCAGGACGGCACCGAGTACCTCGAACTCTACGTGGACGATCCATCATTCAGAGAGACCACAAGCACCGTCCTGATCAAAGACATGCGCACCGGTCTTGTAGCGGACGAGTTCACAGTTACAGGCGCTATTACTGGCACACCACGCTCACTACGCTTCTCTCCCGACCGGCAAATCATCTCAGTACGGCGCGACGAGTACGATGATTTCGACTATCGTTTGACCTTCTATAAGCGAACCGGTGAGTTTATTGCCGAATTTGACGATCTATCGGTCTCCGAATACACCTGGCTCCCGGATGGCCGCTTTGCATTTTTCAAGGCTGGAGAGCTTCACATTGGTGAGTTGCGAGGCCCAAACGATATTGTCTCACATCCGGTGGTCTCAATCGCACATCTCGACGGCTGGCCACAGAATCTCTCGGTGAGCCCTACTAACGAGCTGAAATTTGCATTTGAGATGGCTACTGGCGCACCCATTCTATTCGAGACCAGCAGCTACCGTGATGCTACGGTATGGCGCGTTAACGGCGACGGCAGCGACCTGCATCAAGTGGCCACCATGGCCGAATATGATGGCAGCATCAGTGACGAACCCCGGGTCAACAACCCACTCTGGTCATTGGATGGTAACTATCTAATGATGTCCGTTGGCGTCTCCTCAAGCATCGCTGTGATCTGGGAAGAACAGTACAGCCCCGTCACTGATGACTATGAACCGGTCTATGTCTCCGACGTCATCACTGCAAAGTCAGAGGGTTTTATGTATCTGCTCCCCGAGGATACCAGGGATATCGTCTTTCTGGGTGAACAGAGTTTTCCGGTCATCGGCTATAACAACGCAGGCGCGCCCTACCCTTATGAAATTTCGTCGCTGCACATCGAACCCGGTGCCATGCTGATCGAAGCAGTTACCCCCCTCGAGGAAACAGTGGTGACACCGAGTAACGGCTTGTCAGGTTCATTGATTTATCTAAAGGACTGGTATGAGGACGAGTACGACGACAAACTAACCATAATGCGTTATGACACAGCCAGTGGGCAGGAACAGATCCTGTGGCAGATTGCTGGTGAGAACTTCGACGACGACCGTTACTTTTCGATATCTGCTGACGGACAACGCTACGCTCACTGGAATGAGATTTCCTATGACGACAAGGTACTGCGAATCTATGACGCATCGGGACAGGAACTGAAACACTATCAATTGGTTTACGAGGATTACCCGGTGACCAAAGGTAAAAATCTGCTTTCCTCGCCACGCTTCTCGCCAGTCAACAACAACCTGCTGCTGTATCGTTTCGTCGATGAAAGCGACGACGAAGCCGTCAAGTTTGGGGTACTGGACTGGACGACCGGCAGTTATGTAATGATGTACGAGGGTGAGTTTGATTCGGTTGCCTGGGAACCCGACGGATCCATTACCGCATCGATTAACAAGGAGATCCATCGCTTCGCCTATCAGAACGGATCCTTTGCAGAGCCGGTGCTACTCTTCACAACGCCGAATGCCGCAAAATATCTCGACGTCAGCGCTGATGGATCGAAATATCTGTTCACCATGTCCGGGCGCATTTTCTGGTGCCTGGCCGATGGCAGCGGCTTGACCCAAGTTACTGCCCCACCCGCTACTGGTCTGGAATATTGGCCAGCATGGTCACCGGACGGCTTGCATATCACATTCATGAAGGACAGTCAGCGTTACGTAATCTCAGCAGACTCGCACAACCTGCATATCACGAGGGAAGGTGGCAGCACAGGTTATTGGCGACCCTGAAGGTATTTGGATCCTAACTCGACCTGAGCGGTGATGAATGGTTCACCATCGAAGTGGATGATGTCTACCTCTCGATTCAGATGTAGTAGTTTCAATTTTTTTCAGGCCCCTTACAGATCGGCACATGCAAAAAGATCACTGAAAGAGTCAATGATTGCGTCTGGTGTAAATTGAGTATTCTTCTCACACCCAGCTCTGTATTTCCCAGTTTTAACCAGGATGCCCTGTAGTCCTACGGCCTTCCCACCACTGATGTCTGTTTCTATGTCATCACCTATCATAGCGACTTGCGACGCGGATAGCTGTAATGATTCCAGGGCAAGCTGAAAAAATTCCCTGCTCGGCTTCCCAATCACCTTCGCCTCCTTACCACTGACATACTCCAACCCGGACACGAAAGCACCTATGTCAACCTGAAGCCCCTCTTCACCTTGAAAATACTTGTTTTTATGCATAGCTATTAATTCAGCACCTGCATTGAGCTGGGAAAATATCGTGTTAACTAACGGGTAACTCCAGGCCGCCCCTATATCGCCGATCACAACATAATCCGGTCGATTATCATCTCTTGGAAAGTCTTTAAATACTGACATCACGCTATCCCGGACGATCGGATTAACGGATGGCTTCCCCAAACTTTCCAGGAAATTGATCGTTGCTGTAATCGGACTAAAGACATCTCTCTCATCCACATCAAACCCAAGACGTTTGAGTTTCTGAACAACAGCAGACGCGGTTTTCGTAGTGGTATTGGTGAGAAACCTCCGTGGAATCTTCTTATTATCCAGTCGAGTTAATACATCTTGTGCACCTTCTACGGGTGTTTCTCCAACATACAAAACACCATCCAAGTCGATTAAAAGACCATAGATTCCTGATAGTATTGGCATTGTCTGCATCTCTGTGTTTTCGATATATTATTTAACCCAAGCATATTTTAATAATACACCTAAAAACAATACAGACTTGGCAACTACCGGGTGTCTATATGCACTTGCGATCCCTAGCAACGAGGGGGAGGACCTGAAGTAATGGGCCATCTAAGCGCCTCCAATAACTGCGTAACCAGCGCCAGATTATCCGAGACGATGAAACTCACGCTCATACCACCTGGTAGGCAAACCGACACATCACTGACTGGTGATGAGGTTGATTTCTGACCGGCGGGCGTTCATAGGATCGCGCGGAGGTATTCATGGGTGGTCTTCCCTTGTATCTTCTTGTATCTTTGTCGTATCTTAGTAACTGACCTTGTATCTGCTCGAGGCAGGGCTCCCCATCGATACGCCGGTGACCATCAGAGTCATGAAGGGTTGCCTGGTGCCAACAAAATCAGACGACCAAATTAATGAACATACCCCTCAGACAAATTCGCGCACTATATAACGATAGAACAATCCGCGTTTATCAAGCCTACTCAAACGCTATTGCCGACAGCGCACTACAGCACGGCACATTCGTTTCGCCGCCATTTAAAATGGAACGCATGACCTGGATTAAACCTTCGTTCCTATGGATGATGTATCGGTCTGGCTGGAGCAAAAAAGACAGTGGTCAGAATCGCATTCTAGCCATTGATATCACAAGAGAAGGTTTTGAGTGGGCATTAGAACATAGCTGCCTCAGCCATTTTGAGAAAGGGACATATGCCACGAAAGAGGAATGGCAAACCGCAAAAAACAATTCCCCTGTCCGGATTCAGTGGGACCCCGAACGAGATATCCATTTACAGCCACTTGAATATCGCGCCATTCAGATCGGTTTATCAGATGAGGCGGTAGAGTTTTATGTGAACGACTGGATTTATAGCATTAGTGATGCTACAGAGATGGCAGCAGAGATTTATTCCTATGTAGAG
>JARRNW010000147.1:0-8993 GCA_037384565.1 Candidatus Thiodiazotropha sp. | reverse complement strand
GACAACGTGAAGATGACCGTGAAGCTGATTGCGCCGATCGCGATGGAAGAGGGTCTGCGTTTTGCGATCCGCGAGGGTGGCCGTACTGTCGGCGCCGGCGTGGTATCCAAGATTATCGAGTAAGTGATAATGGCTAACCAGAGAATACGAATTCGTCTGAAAGCATTTGATCATCGTCTGATTGATCAATCTGCCCGAGAGATTGTGGAAACCGCTAAGCGCACTGGTGCGCATGTTCGCGGACCTATTCCACTGCCGACAAAGAATGAGCGTTACACCATTCTGATTTCACCGCACGTCAACAAAGATGCGCGTGATCAGTATGAAATTCGCACTCACAAACGTCTGCTCGACATTGTTGAGCCTACTGACAAAACTGTGGATGCGCTGATGAAGCTCGATTTGGCTGCCGGCGTTGACGTGCAGATCAAACTGAACTGAGGTTAAGAACAATGGCGATTGGAGTAGTCGGCCGTAAGGCGGGAATGACCCGTGTATTTACCGAGCAGGGTGAATCCGTGCCGGTAACGGTCATTGAGGTTGAGCCCAACCGAGTGACGCAGCTGAAAAACATGGATGCCGATGGCTACATGGCCATTCAGGTAACCACAGGTGCACGTAAGGCTTCCCGTGTGAACAAGCCAAGTGCCGGGCACTATGCCAAGGCCGGTGTTGAAGCCGGCCGCAAAATGTGGGAGTTCCGTGCAGAAGAGACCGATATTGAAGGCATCGAGGTCGGAAGTGAGATCAAGGCTGATCGTTTTGAGGCCGGTCAGATCGTAGACGTACGCGGTTCGAGTCAGGGTAAAGGCTTTCAGGGTAGCGTAAAACGTCACAACTTCCGTACCCAGGATGCCACTCATGGTAACTCGCTGTCGCATCGTGCGCCGGGTTCCATCGGCCAATGTCAGACACCCGGGCGTGTTTTCAAGGGTAAAAAGATGGCGGGCCACATGGGTGCGGTTCAGCGTTGCCAGCAGAACCTCGAGGTTGTACGCGTGGACGCAGAGAGAAATCTCATCCTGGTCAGAGGTTCGGTACCTGGTGCGAAAGGCGGTGATCTGATTGTGACACCCGCCGTCAAGATGAAGAACAAAGGGTGACTGCAATGGATCTCAATGTAAAAACAGCCGCTGGTGCCCAGACACTGCAGGTATCTGACGAGATTTTCGGTGCTGAGTTCAAGCAGTCTCTGGTTCACCAGGTTGTGACAGCCTATATGGCTGCGGCGCGTTCTGGCACCAAGGCACAGAAAAATCGGGCTGCGGTCAGTGGTGGTGGTGCCAAACCGTTTCGACAAAAGGGTACGGGTAGAGCTCGTGCGGGTACTTCCCGAAGCCCGATCTGGAGAAGTGGTGGCGTAAACTTTGCGGCCAGTCCGCGTAGTTATGAACAGAAGGTCAATCGCAAGATGTACCGTGGAGCGCTTCGTTCGATCTTGTCCGAGCTGAATCGCCAGGAACGTCTGTTCGTGGTCGATGAGATCAATATCTCACAACCGAAAACTAAAGAGTTGGTTGGCAAACTGAAAGATATGAACCTTAAGGACGTTCTGGTGATATCAGTCAACCCCGACGAAAATCTCTATCTCGCATCTCGTAATCTTTATGGCGTGGACGTGAGGGATATCAATGAGATCGACCCGGTTAGTCTCGTGGCCTATGAAAACGTTTTGATAACCGAAGAAGCGGTTAAGAAACTTGAGGAGCGTCTGGCATGAACAACGAACGTCTCATGAAGGTTCTGTTGAGCCCCCTGGTTTCGGAAAAAAGCAGTATCGTCGCAGATCAGAACGCCCAATACACTTTCCGGGTTACAACCGATGCGACCAAAAGAGAGATCGCCAGAGCAGTTGAAAAACTCTTCGAGGTCGAGGTAGAGCGCGTGCAGGTCGTGAATGTCAAAGGCAAGCAGAAGAACTTTGGTCGGATCCGCGGCAAACGCTCCGACTGGAAAAAGGCATATGTACGTCTCAAGCCTGGCAGCGATATCGATTTCGCTGCTGGCGCGTAACCGAGTAAAACAGGATTGGGATAATGGCAGTCGTTAAAACAAAACCGACCTCTGCGGGCCGCAGATTCGTAGTTAAAATCGTCAATGAGGAGCTCCATAAGGGTGCACCTTATGCTCCTCTGGTGGCGAAGAAAAACAAGAATGGCGGCCGCAACAACAACGGTCGCATTACTACCCGTCACCGTGGCGGTGGTCACAAGCAGCGCTATCGTATTATCGATTTCAAGCGTAACAAGGAAGGTATTCCAGCTGTTGTGGAACGCTTGGAATATGATCCTAACCGTACCGCGCGAATTGCTTTGATTCGCTATGCGGATGGTGAACGCAGCTACATTATTGCACCCAACAACCTGCATGTGGGTGATTCTGTAGAATCGGGTACGGCAGCACCGATCAAGACAGGTAACTGCATATCTTTGCGCAACATGCCATTGGGTTCGGTTATTCACTGTGTTGAAATGAAACCAGGAAAGGGAGCACAGATTGCACGTTCCGCAGGTGCCTCGGTTCAGCTGGTGGCACGTGAAGGTGAATATGCGACCTTGAGACTGCGTTCCGGTGAAATGCGCAAAGTACCTGCAGATTGCCGCGGTGTGATGGGTGAGGTTTCGAATTCGGAACATAATCTCCGTTCCCTGGGCAAGGCGGGTGCAACACGCTGGAAAGGTATTCGTCCGACAGTGCGTGGCGTCGCTATGAACCCTGTGGACCATCCCCACGGTGGTGGTGAGGGCCGCACATCCGGTGGTCGTCATCCCGTATCCCCATGGGGTACACCGACCAAGGGTTACAAGACCCGCACCAACAAACGTACGAACAAGATGATCGTACGTCGCAGAAACCGTAAATAAATAGATTAGGGGTTAGAATCGTGCCACGTTCCATCAGAAAAGGCCCGTTTATCGATCACCATCTTGCTAAAAAGGTGGACGAAGCGGTTGCCCAGAACAACAAGCGTCCGATCAAGACCTGGTCGCGCCGTTCCGTGATCATTCCTGAAATGGTCGGATTGACTATTGCTGTGCACAACGGAAAACAGCATGTACCTGTTCTGGTTTCCGAAAACATGGTCGGTCACAAGCTCGGCGAATTTGCACTGACGCGGACCTATCGCGGCCACGCAGCCGACAAGAAATCCAAATAGAGACACTGACGATGCATACGAGCGCAAAATTACGTCATGCCCGGATATCGGCGCAAAAAGGCCGACTTGTTGCAGACCAGATTCGTGGTTTGCCGGTCGAGCAGGCATTGAACCTCCTCGCCTTCAGCAATAAGAAAGGCGCAGTATTGATGAAGAAGGTTTTGGAATCCGCCATTGCTAATGCAGAACATAATGACGGAGCGGATATTGACGAGTTGGTTGTATCAGCAGTCAGCGTCGATGAGGGTCCAACCATGAAACGCATTCGTGCCCGTGCGAAAGGCCGAGCGTCCAGAATTCTCAAGCGTACCAGTCACATCAATGTGACTGTCGCAGAAAAGTAACAGGCAAGAGAGGCCGAAATGGGTCAGAAAGTACATCCAACCGGGATTCGTCTTGGGATTGTCAAAGACTGGACGTCCAAGTGGTATGCGGATTCGAAGAACTATGCGAAGCTGCTTAACAACGATCTGGAAGTTCGTGAATATCTGAAAAAACGTTTATCTCAGGCTTCCGTTAGCCGTATTCAGATAGATCGTCCAGCCAATAACGCACATATCACTGTGCACACGGCCCGTCCCGGCCTGGTAATCGGCAAGAAGGGCGAAGATATCGATGCGCTCAGATCCGAAGTCTCCAATATGATGGGGATACCGGTTCATGTAAGCATCGAAGAGATTCGCAAGCCGGAACTAGATGCCCAGTTGGTCGCTGAAAGTATCGCTCAGCAACTCCAGCGTCGCGTGATGTTCCGCAGAGCAATGAAACGTTCGGTTCAAAATGCTATGCGGCTGGGTGCCGAAGGTATCAAGGTAAACATCGGTGGACGTCTGAACGGTGCTGAAATCGCACGGTCTGAGTGGTATCGGGAAGGTCGTGTACCACTGCACACCCTGCGTGCCGATATTGATTACGGTTTTGCTGAGGCAAACACCACTTATGGCATCATCGGTGTGAAGGTCTGGATATTCAAGGGTGAAGTGTTCGGCGATCGTGAGGAAGTCGAAGCAGAAAAGAGCGCCGCTTCGCCGAGCAAGAGGTCGTAAGTCATGCTGCAGCCAAAACGAACAAAATTTCGCAAACAACACAAAGGACGTAATCGCGGTCTTGCTATTGCAGGAAGTTCTGTTTCCTTTGGAGAGTATGGGTTGAAATCCACTGGTCGGGGTCGGTTGACCGCACGCCAGATCGAGTCTGCCCGTCGTGCGATAACCCGCCATGTTAAACGTGGCGGTAAAATCTGGATTCGGGTTTTTCCCGATAAACCAATTACCAAGAAGCCTTTGGAAGTTCGTCAGGGTAAAGGTAAGGGTAATGTTGAATACTGGATTGCTCAGATTCAACCTGGCCGCATGCTCTACGAAATTGAGGGTATCTCGGAAGAACTTGCACGTGAAGCATTTGCACTGGCATCTGCAAAGCTGCCTGTTTCAACAGCTTTTGTTAAGCGGACGGTAATGTGATGAAAGCATCTGAACTGAGAGCGAAGTCGAATCAGGAGTTGACTCAAACTCTGGATGAACTCCTGAAGGAACAATTCAATCTGCGTATGCAAAGAGGTACCGGCCAACTCGCTAAACCTCATCGCATGAATGAAGTCCGCAAAGATATCGCCAGGGTAAAAACCCTTATGAATGAAACGAAGTCGGGTGACGCATCATGAGTGAGCAACAGCCAACCAACCGCACACTAATCGGCCAAGTGGTCAGCAACGCTATGGACAAAACCGTTACGGTCAGCGTTGAACGTCGTGTGAAGCACCCGGTATACGGAAAATATATGCGTCGTTCCACGAAAGTGCACGTGCACGATGAGTCGAACGAGTGCCTGGCTGGAGACACCGTTATGGTCGAACAGTGTCGTCCTCTTTCGAAGACTAAAACCTGGCGTCTAGTAAAGGTGCTGGAGCGTGCAAGCTGATCGACTCAGTTTGCACCTTATCGTAACTATTTGGAATTAGGGCAATACCATGATTCAGATGCAGACTAACCTGAGTGTCGCTGACAACAGTGGGGCCAAGCGGGTTCAATGCATAAAGGTGCTGGGTGGTTCACACCGTCGTTATGCAGGGGTCGGTGACATTGTGAAAGTCAGTGTCAAGGATGCGATCCCACGGGGCAAGGTAAAGAAAGGTGACGTATACAATGCGGTAGTCGTGCGCACCAAGAAAGGGGTTCGTCGTCCGGATGGTTCGGTGATTCGCTTTGACTCCAATGCGGCTGTACTTCTGAACAATGCACTGCAACCGATCGGAACGCGCATTTTTGGCCCTGTTACCCGTGAATTGAGAAGTGAGCGTTTCATGAAGATCATCTCACTGGCTCCAGAAGTGTTGTGAGGGGGAAGTCATGGCAAGCAAGATAAAGAAGGGTGACGAAGTCATCGTCACAACCGGAAAAGATAAGGGCAAACGCGGTACGGTTTCGAAGATTCTGCCCGACAATCGACTGGTTGTGGAAAACGTCAACATGGCGAAAAAACATACCAAACCGAATCCTAATCGGGGTGAACCTGGGGGTATCGTCGACAAGGAGATGCCACTGCATATCTCCAATGTTGCATTATACAACCCGTCTACCGATAAAGCGGACCGTGTTGGTTTTAAGATTCTTGAAGACGGCAAAAAGGTTCGGATTTTTAAATCAAACCAAGAAGTCGTCGACATTTGAGGCGTGATCAGAAATGGCTAGGTTACAGCAATATTACAAGGAAACTGTTGTCCAGAACCTGATGGACAAGTTTCAATTCGACAGCATCATGGAAGTGCCGAAAATCACAAAAATTACACTTAATATGGGTGTTGGTGAGGCGATCGGCGATAAAAAAATCCTCGAGAATGCTGTCGGCGATATGGAGAAGATTGCCGGTCAGAAGGCCATTATCACTCATGCAAGGAAGTCCATTGCGGGATTTAAGGTGCGCGAGGGCTGGCCAATTGGCTGTAAGGTTACCTTGCGCAGTGACAGAATGTATGAATTCCTCGATCGTCTTATCAATGTCGCTATCCCGCGTATACGAGATTTTCGTGGTTTGAGTGCTAAATCCTTTGATGGCAGAGGAAACTATTCCATGGGCGTAAAGGAACAGATCATGTTCCCAGAGATCGATTACGATAAAATCGATACACTACGTGGACTGGATATCACGATTACAACAACGGCACGGACCGATGACGAGGGGCGTGCACTTTTGGAAGCTTTCAAGTTTCCCTTCAAGAGCTGAGAGAGTTATGGCAAAGAAGAGCATGATTGCACGTGAAACCCGGCGTGCCAAAATCTCCGATCGGTTGGCTACCAAGCGTAATGCCTTGAAAGCTGTGATTAAAAACCCCAACAGCAGTTTCGAGGAAGTGGAACAGGCGGTTCTCAAACTGCAAAGACTTCCCCGTGATGCCAGCCCTAGCCGGAAGCAGAACCGATGCCAAATCACCGGGCGGCCTCACGGCGTTTATCGTAAGTTTGGTCTGTGCAGAAACAAACTTCGTGAAGCGGCTATGAGAGGAGATGTTCCTGGGCTTGTTAAAGCCAGTTGGTAACTGTATAATCCTGCGCCCTTAGACCGAGCACATTGAGGTTCGGTGAAATCTAATTTTCAGGTATCGCGCCAAAAAGGCGGACTGACCTTAGGAGCTCATCATGAGTATGTCAGATCCCATAGCGGATATGCTCACACGCATCCGTAATGGACAGGCAGCAAAAAAGACCACCGTCGAGCTGCCCTCTTCCAAGCAGAAAGTGGCCATCGCCAAACTGCTCCAAAGCGAAGGATATCTCCAGGAAGTTTCTGTAAAGAACGAAGGCGCTAAGCCGACTCTCGTTCTCGAGCTGCGCTATTACCAAGGCAAACCTGTCATTGAGCTGATCCAGCGAGTCAGTCGTCCAGGTCTGCGTGTGTACAAAGGCAGGGATGAACTGCCCAAGGTACGTGCCGGCCTGGGTGTCGCAATTATCTCAACATCAAAAGGTGTTATGACCGACCGTGCTGCCCGTAAATTGGGGCAGGGTGGTGAGGTCGTCGCCTTTGTATCATAAGGAGGGCTTGAGATGTCTCGTGTAGCAAAAAGCCCCGTAGCGATACCCTCTGGAATTACAGTAAAGCTGGTGGGTGAAAGCGTATCCGTAAAGGGACCGAAAGGGGAGCAGTCATTCGCTGTCCACCCCGATGTCAAGGTAAGTGAGGAAGACGGCCAGCTGATAGTCGCCCCCAAAACCGAAAGCCAGGCCGCGTGGGCCATGGCCGGGACAATGAGGGCGTTGCTTAACAATATGGTGACCGGTATCAGTACCGGGTTTGAGAAAAAGCTGCAGTTGATTGGTGTGGGTTATCGTGCCCAGGCGGGAGGGAAGTCCCTCAACTTGAGCCTTGGATTCTCCCATCCGATTGACTATCCGGTACCGGAAGGCATCACCATCGCCACACCCTCTGCCACAGAGATCGTAATCAGCCTTATAAAGGTAAAGGCGTGCGGTATGCCGACGAGCAAGTCATGCGTAAAGAAGCCAAGAAGAAATAGGTAAAACGATGGACAAGAAACAATCACGTATTCGTCGTGGACGTCGTACTCGGGCGAAAATCCGCGAACTGGGCGTTTATCGTCTGGCGATTCATCGTACACCCCGGCATATCTATGCTCAGGTCATCAGCCCAGACGGGGCTGCTGTTCTGGCGAGCGCCTCTACCCTCGACAAGGCTGTTAAGAGTGAAATCGACAGCACATCCTGCGGTAATGTCAAGGCTGCCACCATTGTTGGCAAGATTGTCGCAGAGCGGGCTAAATCCGCGGGTATAGACACCGTTGCATTCGATCGTTCCGGTTTTCGTTACCATGGCCGTGTAAAGGCCCTGGCCGACGCTGCTCGTGAAGCCGGTCTTCAATTTTAAGGGTTTGGGAAAATGGCAAATTTTAATACAAAGCCTGAAGGCGACGACCTGCTTGAGAAACTGGTTAACGTCAATCGCGTAGCCAAAGTGGTTAAAGGTGGTCGTCAGTTTGGTTTCTCCGCTTTGACCGTGGTTGGTGATGGCAAAGGTCGCGTAGGTTTCGGTACCGGCAAGGCTCGAGAGGTTCCCGTCGCTATTCAGAAAGCGATGGAAACTGCAAGAAAGAACATGGTATCAGTCAAAATGGATGGCACAACCTTGCAGTACCCGCTGGTTGGCCGTCATGGTGCAGCCAAGGTAAGTCATGGCTGAGAAAAAAATGATGCGGGTTAAGCTCTTAAAAAGCGTGAATGGCCGCCTGGCTTCCCATAAGGCTTGTGTGAGAGGCTTGGGACTGCGTCGTATACACCATGAAGTCGAGGTTGAGGATACCCCTTGCACCCGCGGCATGGTCAATAAAGTTAATTACATGGTCAAGGTATTGGAGTCCTGAGATGAAACTGAACACCATTCAGCCAGCACCGGGCAGCAGACCAAGTCGTAAGCGCGTTGGGCGCGGTATCGGCTGCGGTTTGGGTAAAACCTGCGGACGTGGCCATAAAGGTCAGAAGTCACGTTCAGGTGGGTTTCACAAGGTCGGTTTCGAAGGCGGTCAGATGCCTTTGCAGCGCCGCTTACCCAAAGTGGGTTTTACCTCGCGGGTCTCTCTGAGCAGCGCTGAGGTTCGACTCAGCGAACTTGCTAAAGTGGATGGCGATGTGGTTGATCTTGAGGCATTGATGAAAGCGAACATCGTCAGCCGAGGCATTAAGCGTGCGAAGATATTCGCATCGGGCAGTGTTGATCGGGCATACACTATCAAGGGTGTAGGTCTGACCAAAGGCGCTAAAGCTGCAATCGAAGCAGCTGGTGGTAAGGTCGAATAACCCATGGCAAAGGGTAGTGCACCAATGAT
>JARRNW010000146.1:0-11310 GCA_037384565.1 Candidatus Thiodiazotropha sp. | reverse complement strand
CCACCATGTTTTTATATGAGAAATGTCGTGGCTAAATTGATAGCTAATCTGAAGCGCGTCCATGATGGCTTCCATTTTTTGAATTGGGGGCGCATGATGCTGAAACCAGGCTCTCACGGTTGTGTATTTGAGGCCGTGGAAATATTTTGGACAAGTCTCGATCAGATAGTGCTGAAGGTCAATGACTCGCCCCCGGCCTCGTTTGAATCCGGCTTTATCCAAGATGTGGGAGAAACGACTCCCGGGCGAATCGTAAACATCGAAACCTATTTGTTGTTTGTTATTCATTAAACAGTGCTAGATATGTGCGGGAATCTACAGACCCCTGGGTTGAGATAAATCTTGGGCATTGTTAATGCTTTATTCTTTATCCCCAATGTTGTGAATAACAAATTATCAAAACTGATTGGGTTACATGCAAAATATTCAATCTTCGAGAGCGGCTCGCGTTGCTACAAAAATGGTGAGGGTATGAAGTTAGCGCCACATGAAATTTTGCAGTACCTTGGTTTTAAAATCCCACCGGAAGGTATAGAAATTAATCCCAGTGATGCTTTTCTGCATGCTGAATCACTTCGTTTGCTGGGAAAAACTCTGAATGTAGCGGCAATAGCTGAATCCGATCTTCATGACTTTTATGTTGAATCATTACGGTTGTTCCGTGCTGCGACAAATACAACGAGTTTCCAAACGCCAGCTCTTACAGAAGCGCATACGGGTTTTGTAACTCTTGTTGAAGAGTGTTTGACTGAACCGGGTTTGGATGTGCAACCGGATGCATATGTGGCGAATTGGTTGCGATTATTGATCGCATCTAATCTCTTGGTTATTTACAAAAGACAGTAGGTGCAGCAGCAGTGAGTAGTGTGGGGTGCGCGTCTAGATCTGCGTATTCGGGGGCTCTGAATGCAACAGAATGTGTGACGGAGTGCGCTGGATTTTCGTCATCCCAGCAGACAGAATGCTGAACGGTGCGCTATTCCTGGAAACCGGTGTGCGCCGGAATGAACATGCACACGAGGGCACATAGACAGCACGGTGGAAGTCCAAGTCAGAGTTGGCCGCAGCTATGTAGTGGAAAGAAACTGCGTCACCAAGAGGTGGGGGTAACTCGAAGCGAAGGACCGGTCCGCAGTAAAACAAACCCGCTTCAGCCGGATATCGCGATGAGCCTGCTCATTCTTGGTGAAGTCTGGAAATAAACAATCACGCTGAAGTGGTGGGCAAATCGCATGCTTGCGGCTCTGGACAGCGGGGGCAAAGGAGGTAAATGGCCGTTGCATGCTCCGAAGAACTTGGGCTTTTCACCCTGTGCAAGGCCTGGGTCGTCGATTGCGCCTCCTATATATAGGGTGTACTCAGCATCTCCCTATGGAACGGCCGGGGTTTCTTGCCACTGCGGAGGGATTGGCCAGGAAAAATCCTCGGCTTTGGCCTTGACTCTCGTATATTTGCCTCTATTATTAGCACTCAGTTTGGGTGAGTGCTAACAGCCTTGCCGTGAACCTCAACTAAGATTCTGAATTCATAAAACACCACAAAATTGTAGGAGAATCAGTCGATGAATATTCGTCCGCTGCACGATCGTGTAATCGTTCGCCGTATGGAAGAAGAGCGTACCAGCCCGGGTGGCATCGTGCTCCCCGACGCCGCAACCGAGAAGCCGGTTCAGGGCGAAGTGCTGGCCGTGGGCAACGGCAAAATCACCGAAAGCGGCGAGGTACGTCCTCTGGATGTCAAAGTGGGTGACAAGGTTCTGTTCGGCAAGTACTCCGGCACCGAAGTGAAGGTCGGTGGCGAAGAGGTACTGGTGATGCGCGAAGAAGACATCATGGGTGTGATCGAGGGCTGATCCTCTCAACCCGTTTCACTGATACAGGCTTGGCCTGAAGACGAATCTCAACAAGATCCCAAGGAAACTAGACATGAGTGCAAAAGAAGTAAAATTTGGAGATGACGCCCGTCAGAGAATGATGAAGGGTGTGAACATTCTGGCAAACGCGGTTAAGGTCACACTGGGACCGAAAGGCCGCAATGTGGTACTGGAAAAGAGCTTTGGCGCCCCGACCGTTACCA
Source organism: Candidatus Thiodiazotropha sp. (assembly GCA_037384565.1). Lineage (GTDB taxonomy): Bacteria > Pseudomonadota > Gammaproteobacteria > Chromatiales > Chromatiaceae > Thiodiazotropha. The sequence goes on along the minus strand of JARRNW010000146.1, from coordinate 9,234 downwards.
AGGACGGTGTCTCCGTCGCCAAAGAGATCGAACTCTCCGACAAATTCGAGAACATGGGCGCGCAGATGGTCAAAGAGGTCTCCTCTCAGACTTCCGATGTGGCCGGTGACGGTACCACCACCGCGACCGTGCTGGCTCAGGCCCTGGTGCGTGAGGGCCTGAAGGCGGTTGCCGCGGGTATGAACCCAATGGATCTCAAGCGCGGTATCGACAAGGCGGTAGTGGCCGCCGTGGAAGAGCTGAAGAAGATCTCCCGGCCCTGCTCCAACGACAAGGAGATCGCCCAGGTCGGCACCATTTCAGCCAACTCCGACGCCAATGTGGGTGACATCATCGCCGAAGCCATGCAGAAAGTGGGCAAAGAGGGCGTCATCACCGTGGAAGAGGGTTCCGCCCTGCAGAACGAACTGGACGTGGTTGAAGGCATGCAGTTCGATCGCGGCTACCTGTCCCCCTATTTCGTCACCAATCAGCAGAGCCAGAGCGCTGAGCTGGATGACCCCTACATCCTGCTGCACGACAAGAAGGTCTCCAATATCCGCGATCTGCTGCCGGTGTTGGAAGGTGTGGCCAAGGCAGGCAAGCCCCTGCTGATCATTGCCGAGGATGTGGAAGGCGAGGCCCTGGCCACGCTGGTGGTGAATAACCTGCGCGGTATCGTCAAAGTGACCGCAGTCAAGGCTCCGGGCTTTGGCGACCGCCGCAAGGCCATGCTGCAGGATATCGCCATTCTGACCGGTGGTACCGTGATCTCCGAAGAGGTGGGTCTGTCCCTCGAAAAGGCAACTCTGGATGACCTGGGCAGTGCCAAGAAGATCACCATCTCCAAGGATGAGACCACGATCATCGACGGTGCCGGTGTGGAAGGCGACATCAAGGCCCGGGTTGAACAGATCCGTGCCCAGATCGAGGAGACCTCCTCCGACTACGATCGGGAGAAGCTGCAGGAGCGGGTTGCCAAGCTTGCTGGCGGTGTAGCCGTGATCAAGGTGGGTGCCGCCACGGAAGTGGAGATGAAAGAGAAGAAAGCCCGAGTCGAAGACGCCCTGCACGCGACCCGTGCGGCGGTGGAAGAGGGTGTGGTGCCCGGTGGTGGCGTGGCCCTGGTGCGTGCGTTGAACGCCATTCATGAAGTCACCGGTGAAAACCACGATCAGGATGTGGGCATCGGTATCGCCCGCCGGGCCATGGAAGAGCCGCTGCGCCAGATCGTCGCCAACGCGGGCGGCGAGGCTTTGGTGGTGTTGGACAAGGTGCGTGGTGGTGATGCCAACTTTGGCTTCAATGCGGGCAACGACACCTATGGTGACATGATGGAGATGGGTATCCTGGATCCGACCAAGGTGACCCGTTCCGCGCTGCAGAATGCCTCCTCCGTGGCGGGTCTGATGATCACCACCGAGTGCATGGTGGCGGAAGAGCCCAAGGACGACTCCGCGGCTTACATGACCTACGGATTCAGGTTGAAAATTAAATTATTTACGTGACATGCCGCTTACCTGACTACAACTATCAACGCTTAATCCACCTGGGGATTCTGGGTGCGGGCGCGGACGGACCCGTACTGCTTGTTAAGAGGGTACATCTATGTTTCGCAATGTTGGAATTTCATTCAGGTTCGTGTTCGCTACCGTCGTGGCGGTGGCGGCAGTACTGACGATCACGCTTTATCTGACCTTCAGCTATATGAGCAACATGCTGAATTCGGCGGAGAAGAATGAGGTCAGTGAGATCTTCGAAAATGTGGTCGCCGGGGTCACTGCGGAGGGCCGCGTGGCCCGCGCCATGAGCGCCCTGGTTGCCGGTATTCCCCAAGTGCAGGAGGCGTTTGCTCAGCGCGATCGAGAGGCGCTCTCGGAACTCTTCGCTCCCGGCTTCGAGACCTTGAAGCAATCCTATGGGGTGCGCCAGTTTCAGTTCCATACGCCCCCGGCCACCTCCTTTCTGCGTGTTCACAAACTTAAAAAGTTTGGGGATGATCTGTCTTCTTTCCGCCAAACCGTGGTGGATGCCAACCAGAACCACCGTGAAATCCAGGGTTTGGAGGTTGGTGTGGCCGGTCTCGGTGTGCGTGGCATGGTGCCGGTCAACTACCAGGGCAAGCACCTGGGTACCGTGGAGTTCGGCATGTCCTTTGGTCAGGCCTATTTCGATGATTATGCCAAGCATCATGAGGTGGATCTGGAGCTTTACATAAACCGGGACGGCAAACTGGATCGATTTGCTACCACCATGGAGGGCAATGAACTGGTTTCCAGCGATGCCCTGCTGGGGCTGAAGACGGGTGAGGACGTCTTTGGTTTCGGTAAGCTGAAGGGAAAGCCTGTGTCCTACTTTGCCGCCCCTGTTGCCGATTACTCCGGGAATCCTCTCGGAGTTATGATCCTGGCCAAGGACCGTACTGTGTACGCTGATTCCATCGCCAATCTCTCCTGGATGATTCTGGGGTTGGGTCTGGTGTCAGTCGCGTTGATTGGTGTCCTTGTCTGGCTGATCAGCCGTGGCGTGGTCAGACCCATCTGCGAGGCTGCGACGGCGATGGAAGGTATCGCCCAGTCGAACGGCGATCTGACCGTGCGTATGGATGAGGCGGGCAAGGACGAGGTCTCCCGGCTATCCAGGGCCTATAACCGGTTCGCGGAAAAGACCGAGAAGATGATTCGCAGTGTCGCGCATTCCGCCGGTAATCTGAGTATTCACAGCGGACAGTTTGCCGCTTTGTCCGAGCATACCACCCGGAGCATCCGACTCCAGCATGAGCAGACCACCCAGGTGGCCACTGCGATGACCGAGATGTCAGCCACGGTGCACGATGTGGCGCAGAACACCACTCAGACCGCCGAGGCGGCGCGGCAGGCGGATAGCCAGGCCAGGGCTGGTCGTCAGGTGGTGAGCGATGTTTCCGGCAGTATCGATGCCCTGGCCGGGGAAGTGGGCCATGCGGTTGAAACCGTACGCCACGTGGAAGCGGACAGTGAACGGATCGGCTCGGTGCTGGATGTGATCCGGGGAATTGCCGATCAGACTAACCTTCTGGCCCTGAACGCGGCCATAGAGGCGGCTCGGGCCGGTGAGCAGGGGCGGGGATTCGCGGTGGTGGCCGACGAGGTAAGAACTCTGGCGAAGCGTACCCAGGATTCCACCGAAGAGATTCAGGAGATGATCGAAAGTCTCCAGGCCGGAGTGCGTAATTCGGTGAGCGTCATGGAAACCAGTCAGGAGAAGGCGACGACCAGTGTTGAACAGGCCGGCCGGGCCTATGAGTCTCTCGAGGAGATCAACCGGGTGGTGGAGACGATCACCCAGATGAGCGCCCAGATCGCCACCGCGGCGGAACAGCAGAGCGCGGTGGCAGAGGACATCAACCGGAGTATTACCGAGATCAAGCAGATCGCCGACGAAACCTCCACGGACTCTGACAACACCTACGAGGCCACTCAGGAGATGTCATCGGAGATCGATCGGTTGAGCACGTTGCTGGAGCAGTTCAACGTGGGCGACGAACACGCCAAGCAGCTGCAGCAGGCGATGGTGGCGCATTTGAGTTGGAAGACCAAGCTGCGCGGGTTCCTGGACGGCAAGGGATCGCTTGACGAGCGGACCGCCTTCGACCACACCCAGTGCTCCTTCGGTAAATGGTATCAGCAGGTGGCTCGCGAGCAGCTTTCGCACATCAGCGAGATCCCGTTGATGGAGCGGCCGCATAAGGAGCTGCATGATTTGATCCACCGGGTCGTGGAACTGAAGCGCCAGGGCAACACGGAGGCTGCTGAACAGGAGTATCTGCGACTGGGGCCCATGTCCGACGCGCTCGTGGATTTGATGAGGGTCGTTCGTAACAAGCTCGATTAGCCTGATCCTCGAGCAAACGCCTCCGGGGTTTTCCCCGGGGGCGTTTATCGTTTGCAACGCTAGCGAAGCCGCTGCTAGGCCAGACTAGCCGAGCGGATGCCGATTGACAGCGATGGGTTCCAAAGGCAGACTGACTCTGACTCTCAGATCAGTGGGAAGAGGGCTTGCAGGTTGGTCGGATTGGACGCAGGGGCCGTGCAACCGCCTGATAACACCTCATCTCAAGAACGCCGAGTGGGCGCAAGGGAGTGTATCGCCCAGGTTATCTGTCAGCTATGAAAAAGATTCTCGTCGTTCAGTACTCTCAAACCGGTCAGCTCTCCCGAATCACCGATGCCCTGTGCCGGCCTCTGTTCGAGGCGCCGGACGTCGAACTGCGGGTGGAGACCCTCAAGCCGGTCAAACCCTTTCCCTACCCCTGGCCGTTTTTCGAGTTTCTGGATGTATTTCCGGAGTGCGTCTATCTGGATCCGCCCCCGTTGCAGCCCTTGACGGTGGATGAGGACTATTCTGCGGACCTGGTGATCCTCGCCTATCAGGTCTGGTTTCTGGCCCCGGCACTGCCGATTACCGGTTTTCTCAAGAGTCCCCAGGGCCAGGCGCTGCTCAGGGACAAACCGGTGATCACCCTGATCGGCTGCCGTAACATGTGGAGCCGGGCCCAGGAGACCGTGAAAGGACTCCTGGATGACTGCGGCGCCCGATTGCTGGATAATGCGGTGTTGACCGATCAGGGTTCCAGCCTGGCGACCTTTATCACCACCCCCAGGTGGTTGTGGACCGGTCGGAAAAACGCCTTCTGGGGGTTTCCCCCGGCCGGGGTCTCCGATCAGGATATTTCTGCCAGTTGCCGTTTCGGAAAGGCCATCGTGGCCGGGCTGCGCGAGGATGCGGAGCGCGGGGCGGTGCCCCTGCTCCAGGGCCTGGGTGCCGTCGAGGCGGATGTGAGCCTGATCCAGTCGGAGAAGGCGGGACACCGCAGCTTCCTGATCTGGGGCAAGCTGCTGCGCCGGGTCGGCAGGCCGGGAGACCCTGGGCGTAAACCAGTGCTCTTCGTCTACGTTATCTTTCTGGTTTTAATGATTGTTACAGTGGTACCACTGTCGATGCTGCTTAAGGTGCTGCTGAGCCCGTTTATGAAGAAAAGACATCAACAGATCAAAACCTACTATGAAGCCCCCTCCGGTTCCGGCCGCGAGCGCATGACGCGGTTCGGTTGCGATTCATGAGGGCGTATATCACTAACACCGCCTCCTTTCTGCCCAATGATCCGATCGATAACGAACAGATCGAATCGGTACTCGGCATGGTGGGAGGCAAGCCTTCCCGGGCCAAGCGTCTGGTGCTGCGCAGTAACGGCATCAAGCAGCGCTACTACGCCATCGATCCTCAAACCGGTGAGGTGACCCACAGCAACGCCCAGATGACTGCCCGATGCGTGCACGGACTGTTCGAATCGGAGCAGGAGTTGCGGAATCTGCAGTGTCTGGTTTGTGGAACCTCCATCCCGGATCAGGTGATGCCGGGACATGGACTGATGGTGCATGGAGAATTGGGTAACCCCTGCTGTGAGGTGATCTCCACCTCCGGGATCTGTCTAAGCGGTGCGGCGGCGTTGAAGTACGCCTACCTGGGTGTGAAAAGCGGCGAGTTTACCCAGGCGGTCTCCACCGGTTCCGAACTCGCCTCTCCGGTATTGCGCGCCGAGCATTTTGCCGCGGAATCCCGGTATAAGCTGGATCAGCTGCAGAAGAAGCCGGAGATCGCGTTTGAAAAGGATTTTTTGCGTTGGATGCTCTCTGACGGCGCCGGGGCCTTTCGGGTGGAATCCGAACCCAATCAACGTGCCGCTCAACCGGTGGTGGCGATCGATTGGATCGAGATCCACTCCTACGCCAATGAGCTGGAGACCTGCATGTACGCGGGGGCGGAAAAGCGCGAGGACGGCACTCTGCAAAGCTGGAAGCTCTATCCCCAGCAGGCGCTCATAGATCATTCGGTGATGAGCATCAAGCAGGATGTAAAACTGCTCAACGAGCATATCGTGCCCATGGCGGTGGTGGAGACCCTCAAGCGGGTGATCCCGAAAACCGGCCTGCGCGCCGAGCAGGTGGATTTCTTTCTGCCCCACATCTCCTCCATGTTTTTCGAGGACAAGGTCTATGAAGCCCTGGTGGATCTGGACTTCGAGATTCCCAAGCAACGCTGGTTCACCAACCTGACCACCCGGGGCAATACCGGTTCCGCCTCCATCTATATCATGCTGGACGAGCTGCTGAAATCCGGGCGGGTCAAGAGCGGCGACCGGCTGCTCTGTTTCGTGCCGGAAAGCGGGCGTTTCTCCAGCTCCTTCATGTTGCTGACCGCGGTATGAAATCCCAGGATATCCCTCAGGACCAGGCAGAATCATTGGGCGGCGAGACCAAGGTAATCTACGCCGAGTCCGAGGGCGGCCGGATCGAGATCAACCAGACCTCGGGCTGGGAGGTCGAAGAGCTGGTCCTTGAACAGGCCCTCGGCGAGATCGAACGGCTCAGTCAGGATGCCCTTGCACGGGGGCGCCAGGGCCTGACCTCACCCCTGGAATATCACATGTACCATCAACGCATGGATCTCCCGATGCTTGCCCAGGCGGTGGGACGCTTCCAGTGGTGGGTAAAACGGGATTTCGACCCACGACGTTTCGCCGCCTGTTCCGAAGCCAAACTGGCCGGTTACGCGCAGGTGCTGGGTATTGATGTGGCAACCCTGAAGCGCCTGCCGGACGGAGGTGCTGAGTGATGTCGGCGGAATTCGATCATCGACATGCCGCCCATTGCGAAACCGGCGCCATGTCCAGTATGTTGCGGCATCACGGGCTGGATATCTCCGAACCCATGGTGTTCGGCCTGGCGAGCGGGCTGACCTACGCCTATATCCCCCTGGTAAAGATCAACGGGCTGCCCCTGATCGCCTACCGCACGCCACCGAGGATGATCATCCGTGCCCTGTCACGGCGTATCCCCGGCTTAAAGATGAATTTTCAAAAGTTCCGCAAGCCGCAGCAGGGCGAGGCGGGGCTCAACCACCTGCTGGATCAGGGCCAGGTAGTGGGGCTGCAGACGTCGGTATTCTTCCTGCCCTATTTCCCGGAGAACATGCGCTTCCATTTCAATGCCCACAACCTGCTGGTGTACGCACGGGAGGAGGGGGCGTATCGGATCAGCGATCCGGTCTTCTCTCATGTGGTTACAGTCGATCCGCCGAGTCTGAGCCGGGCGCGCTTTGCCAAGGGAGCCCTGGCGCCCAAAGGGCTGCTCTACTACCCGGTCTCGGTGCCTGAGACCATCGACTACCCGACCCTGCTGCCAAAGGCGATCCGCTTCACCGCGAAGATCAATGGGCCGAAAAGCCCGGTGCCTATCGCCGGGGTCAAAGGCATTGCCCGGGTAGCGCGCAACATCCGTGGCCTGGACCGGGTCGAGGCGCGCAAAGCCCATCTCTACCTGGGGCATATCGTGCGTATGCAGGAGGAGATCGGTACCGGCGGTGGTGGATTCCGTTTCATGTATGCGGCATTCCTCCAGGAAGCCGCTGAAATTCTCGGTTCCAGTCTGCTCGACGAGGCGGCCCAGGAGATGTCCCGCATCGGTGATGAATGGCGCCTGTTCGCCCTGATGTGTGCGCGTAAGAGCAAGGCCCGCTATGACGACACCTTCGACTCAATTGCTGACCAACTGGATAAAATCGCCGGTTTGGAAGGTGAGCTGTTTCTACGCTTAATGTCGTTGCGATGAAGCTGGCTCAAGAAGCGAGCAATCTCTGAGTCAAATTGATAGCGCTGGTCCATGGTGTATCGGGTTTGCTGAGTGGGGCGCGATCGGTATCGATCAATCGGTCCTGTTGCGCACATGCGCATTCCTGGCAGTTTCGTTTGCAGCGGATTTGTTGGCAGCAGGCTTCGACCAGCAGGGTAAGTAACAGGGATTTTCGGTTGTTCGCTTTGCTTGATGTGAGGTCCTCAAGGCTGATGATGCCTTCGTCGAGCAGGCGATAGAGTGCCGTGCTGTCGAAGTGAGCGAAGATTTCCCGGGTGCTCGAATCGATAATCTGCAGGTATGGGGCTTGGCGCTCCAGCCAGGCGTTGATGACCAGACGCATTTCGGATTCTCCTTAGGCGGGTAGATATGGGTTTCTTCTGCTGAGTTCCTTATGTGTAAATGATAATCATTATCAACTAATGGTCAAGCGCCATTTTACGACAGTTTGCTTGTTCCCACGCTCCGCGTGGGAACACAGACACAGCCCCGGAGGACAACCTAAATCTAATCAATCCATCCGCGTAGTCTGGACTGGAGGTCATGCCCTCGATGTTGTCCAGGGTGATTCCAAGCTGATCCAGGTCCAGTATCAAATGCTTGCGCAGGGGGCTGACGTGTTTTCCGTCGATGGAGTCGTTGTAACGTTTTGGTGACAGACCGGGGGGCTTTGTCTCTCAGGGGACGTCGGAATGACAGGCCTTCTGTTGTGACGAAGCTTTTTCACAGGTATCGGAATCCGTATCCGCTGTCTGGAGCAACTGTGAATGGTCCAATTTGGCGCTTATTGCGGCGCCCAGGTAGCGCTGAGGAAGTGATGCCCGGCGTTTCTCTTGTTGCTCCTTGTCTGAGACCCAGGTCTCGGCCAGGTCAAAGGCGCGGACGAAATCCGCGGTTTCCACCAGGCCATGTTTGAAATAAGCCGTGCCAAAGTCGGTGAATTCACTGGCCACGCCACAGCCGAAGGATGTGCGGTCAGCCGCGGCGGCGGTCATGATCAGGGTGTTGGGGTTTTTCAGAGGTTCGATAAAGCCCCCCGAGTAGCAGCTTGAGACCAGGATAACACGCCAGCGGATGCCGGCGTCATCGAGGGCCTGACGCAGCTGTTGCGGGGTCAGGTCATCGAGCCGAACCGGACCGAAATTGACCGAAAAACGGTGGTTCTTGCTGCCATGGGAGGTCATGAAGAGAAACAGCACATCCTCCTCGGAATCCATCTGTGATCCCAGGAAGGTCAGGGCATCACGCAGGTTGTGGCGGTTCGCCAGGGGGTAGCGATGTACGGTATCCACATTGTTGACCAGGATCAGGGAGTGTCCCCGGGTGTCAAAGCGCTCATCAAACAGCTGGCGCACATACGCTACTTCGTTCAGAAAGACCTTCTCCAGTCCGTATCCGCCCATTGCCAGCAGGTAGAGGTCCGTGACACCCGGACGCTGGGGTTCGATGTTCGCCAAGGCCGACTGCAGCAATTGCGGTTGGTCGTAATACAAATCCTCCACGCTGAGCTCATCGAGTCTGGCGTAGGGGCTGTCCCTAGCCTCGGGTTCATCGCTGTACCAGAGCTCGGCAGGGGGGAGTAACC
>JARRNW010000145.1:0-7797 GCA_037384565.1 Candidatus Thiodiazotropha sp. | reverse complement strand
TTCTGCATCAGGGCATCGCAGGGGATCTGTTGATCCCAGCGCTTGCCCCGGCTCTCAATCAGTACCCGTTCCAGGGTCGGCGGCAGGACGCGGTTTACCTGCAACGGGCGGGGGGCCGGGCACTCCACCACGAACAGGGCCTCCAACAGGAGCTGCCCCTTACCCAGTTCGGGTAGCTGAGCGATTACCGCGGATGCATTGCCGGTCTGTTGGCTGAGGATTTGATCCATGGCCTGGTACACCAGGGGATGCTCCCAGGTCAGAAACTGCCGCTCCTCATGGCTGAGGGCGTCCCGCCGGTCGAGGGTCACGGTCAGTCCGTCATCCGGCAGTCCGGGCAGGGTACCGGCAATCACCTGTTCCCCCGGTTTGAGCACCATGCCGGCCGCGCCCAGGGGTTCGGTTTCGATGTTATAGCTGTCGAACAACCGGTTCAGGTATTCGTTCAGTTCTTTGGATTCGTCCTGCTGCTCCAGGCGAGCCACCAGTTCACTGGCCAGGGGTTCCCGGCAGCTGCCGAGTTCCAGCAGATGATCACGGCCTTGCTGCAGCCGCTCCTGGATCGTCTGGCGGATCTCCCGGGTCTTTTCGATCAATGAGTCGGCATCCTGCGTGTCATCTGAACGCAGGGCTTGATAGAGCATCTCGGAAAGGGTCTCGAAGACCCCTTGCGCACCACTGACCGGGTGGCGGAATCCCTCCAGACCGTCCCGGTACCAGTGAAACATCACCGCCTGGGGACCCGGCTCCAGGTAAGGGACGTGGATCTGAATCGTCTGTGTCTGGCCGATCCGGTCGAGTCGACCGATGCGTTGCTCCAGGAGGTCCGGATCCAGCGGCAGGTCGAACAGCACCAAGTGGTGGGCGAACTGGAAATTTCGTCCCTCGCTGCCGATCTCAGAACAGATCAACAGGCGGGCCCCTTCCGGGTCGGCGAACCAGGCAGCGGCCCGGTCCCGTTCAATGATGGTCATCTCCTGGTGGAACAGACCCGCGGCGATTCCCGAACGTTGGCGAAGGGCCTCCTGTAGCTCCACCGCAGTTTCGCCATGGGCGCAAATCAGCAGATATTTTGCATCCGGGTTGCGTTTGAGTTCTTCGATCAACCAGGATACCCGGGGATCCTGTTTCCACCAGTTTGCCAGTCCGCTGGCCCCATAAAGTCTCTCCGGGGTCAGTCGCAGGCTTATGGGGGTATCCTCGTCCGCGCTGCTCAGGCATGCCTGATAGGCCTCGGGCAAGGGCAAGGGCACGGCCTGCAGCGAACGCTCCGGAAAGCCCTGAATCCGATGTCGGGTATTGCGCAACAGTACCCGCCCCGTACCATGCCGGTCGAGCAACATATCGATCAGGGACTCCCGGGCGGATTGACGCGCCTGTTCACTCGCCTGGTCATCGGTCAACGGCTGCAGTAACGCCAGACTGGTCTCCTCGTCCAGCCGACTCAACAGAGAGCGGGCGGCGGTTTCGGGGAGTGCCTGCTGCTGCAGGAGCAGCTCCACGGCTTGCGCGACCGGCTCATAGAGCCGCTCCTCCTCGAGAAACTGACCCAGGTCGAAGTAGCGGTCCGGATCGAGCAGCCGCAAGCGGGCAAAATGCCCGGCCTGACCCAACTGTTCCGGGGTGGCGGTAAGCAGCAGTATACCGGGGGTCCGCAATGCCAGGGCCTCCACCAGGAGATACTCTGCGCTGGGATCTTCCTCGGACCAGATCAGGTGGTGGGCCTCGTCCACGATCAACAGGTCCCACTCCCCCTCCAGAGCCTGGCTGAAGCGTTGCGGATTCTGATGAAACAGGCTCAGGCTGCAGAGGATCCTCTGTTCCGCATGGAAGGGATTGTCCGATTCCCCCGAGTCCTGGATCGCCTGACAGGCCTCCTCATCGAAGATGCGAAAGCTGAGGTTGAAGCGTCTCAACAGCTCCACCAGCCACTGATGCACCAGGGGATCGGGCACCAGGATCAACACCCGGCTGGCCCGTCCAGTGAGCAGCTGCTGGTGCAGGATCAGGCAGGCCTCGATGGTTTTTCCCAGGCCCACTTCGTCCGCCAATAGCACCCGGGGGGCGGGGCGGCTCGCCACCTCGTGGGCGATGTACAACTGGTGTGGGATCAGATCGATGCGGGCCCCGGCCAGCCCGAGGACAGATGATTGCTGCTGTTCACCCCGCTGTGCCAGGGTGTGGTAACGGAGGTTGAACCAGTGGGGTGGGTCGATCTGGCCGGTCAGCAGGCGCTGCTTGGGCTGGTCGATGCGCAGCATGTGACTGAGCCTTGATTCCTCCAAGACCACCGGGCGACCCTCCCGTTCACCGATATAGGTCAGCAGACCGCCTTCTTCCCGGGTTTCCAGTACCTGCATGGACCAGCCATCCAGACTCTCAACCTGGTCGCCGGGAACGAAGCTGACCCGGGTGAGCGGTGCACCCTGGTCCGCGTAGACCCGGGTTTCACCCGCTGCCGGGAAGGATAGGGTGACCCGGCGTTGGGCGCGTCCGGTGACAATCCCCAGACCCAGTTCCGATTCGCTGTCGCTGATCCAGCGCTGTCCTGTCTGGTAACTTGTCATATGCCGCCCCCGGATGGAAAAGGGGCAGATGATAATGGCATTGGGTCACGGGTTCCACATACGAAGTTCGGTTCTGATGATTACGGATTGGTAGTAGAATGGCGCGCCATCCTGGATGAGAGAACGACCTAATGCTTGAAAAGTACTTCGAAAAGCTGCTCTGGAACAGTCGGTTGATCGTGCTGGCCGCGGTGATCGCCAGCCTGGCCGGGGCGATCGCGATGTTTTTCATGGCCTCCGTGGACGCGGTGATCATGATCGGCCACCTGGGGGAATACGCTTCGCCCGGTTTGAGTGGAGCCGAGCGGGTCGCCCTGCGCTCGGCTACCGTGACCCATGTGGTGGAGATCGTTGATGGGTACTTGCTTGCCACCGTGTTGTTGATCTTCTCCCTCGGACTCTACGAGCTGTTCATCAGCAAAATCGATCTGGCGGAGGGTTCGGAGAGTGCCTCGAGTGTGCTTATGATCACCAGCCTGGACGATCTCAAGAGCCGCCTGGCGAAAGTGGTGATGATGATTCTGGTGGTGCGCTATTTCGAATTCGCCCTGGGCATGGAGTTCAACTCCCCCATGGATCTGCTGCACTTTGCCGGAGGGATCGCCCTGTTGGGGCTGGCGCTCTACCTTTCCCATATGGCGGATAAGGGGGCGAATCACTAAATCGCTGGTGGGTATGGGCGTGAGATCCGGTCATATGCAGCACAACGCGCCGGGAACCTATATTTTGGTTCTGCACAGCAGGCAGCGAATGACCTTGAAAATCGGTCGCCTGGGCGAGCAGACCCTGAGCAGGGGGTGGTATCTCTATGTGGGCAGCGCTTTCGGTCCCGGGGGGGTGAAGGCCCGTTGCGGTCACCACCGGCGAGTCTCCCCGCGTCCCCGTTGGCACATCGACTATCTGCGGGCTCGCTGTCGCCTGGTGGAGATCTGGTTCACCCATGACCCGCATCACCGGGAGCATGAGTGGGCCGGTTTGCTTGCGGAGCCGATGGGACTGAGCAAACCGGTGGTGGGATTTGGCTCCTCCGATTGCGCCTGCGGGAGTCACCTGTTCCATTCGGCCCTCAAACCCCGAGGGCGGCTATTTCAAGACATTGTCGCCGAACATCTGCCCGGTCACGGGGTCATACACAGGGAAATTAACTGATTGATAAATGTCTTTGATAGGCATTTTCGTTATCGTTAGTTTATAATCCGCGAAATTTTGGGGAAGGGACTCTGACTCATCCCGCTGATACAAGTTGTCAACCTGACTAAATCTGAGAGAGAGGAATAAACCTGATGAAGATGATGAAAACCATGCTGCTGTCCGCCGGTGCCGCTGTGATGATCCTCAGTGGTGTGAGCAGTGCCTCCGCTACCGAAATGCTTCCCCTGGCTGTGCAGCGCGGCTGCTCCGCCTGTCACCAAATCGACGTCAAGGTTGTCGGACCGGCTTACAAAGAGGTAGCGGCCAAGTACAAAGGTCAGGATGGTGCAGTCGACATGTTGGCCGCCAAGGTCAAGGCCGGTGGTTCCGGTGTTTGGGGTCCGGTTCCCATGCCCCCGAACGCTCAGGTCAGCGATGAGGACATCAAGACCATCGTCGAGTGGGTTCTGACCCTCTAAGACGGCTTGATGAGGCCACTCGGGCTTGAGTGGCAGGAAAAAGCGCCTTACCTTTACCGGTGGGCGCTTTTTTATTTTCAACCTGATCGCTACACTAAGTGCAGGTTTTCCTGGAGGATTTCACTATGAGTCTGATGCGTATCCGCATGTTGTTTGGCTGGGGATTGTTGCTGTTGAGTTCGGCCGTTCTGGCCGGCACCGCTGGCGACGGGGTGTCTGTGGAGGCGCCCTATGTCCGGGCGGTCCCCCCGGGGCAGCCCAATTCCGCCGCTTTCATGTCCCTGCACAATTCCACGGATCAGACCTACCAGCTGGTCGGCGCCAGCAGCGATGTGGCTGAGGTGGTCGAGTTGCACACCCACACCATGGAAGACGGCATGATGCGCATGCGTCAGGTGGATCAGATCGAGCTGCCGGCCGGTGATACGGTCAGTCTCAAGCCGGGTGGACTGCATATCATGCTGATCGGTCTGAAGCGCAAACTGGTGCCGGATGATGATATCCGACTGACCCTGAAGTTTTCCGATGGATCAGAGCAAGAAGTGTCGGCACCTGTGAAAAAGATTCGTATGACCATGGGGGGTATGGGCGCCCATTGAGCCCTACTCCCGCGCTGTCTCTCGGTGCCTGGGGCTGTCAGGGGGTAAGTTCGGGGATCACCGGCCTTGAGCGATTCTATTTTTCAATCTGAGCAGGCGATGGCGCAAGCCTTCGAGGAAGGCTTGATGCGTCTGCTGCAGCAGCCCGGACTGGGCAGCTACATCCTGGTGCATGCCAACGCGGCCATGGATGCAAGGCTCCATGAGGCCTTGCGATCCCCGTTGCGTGAGCGATTCAGTCAACTGGCCGATAACTGTCGTCAGACCCTCAGGGAAGGGCGGGAACTACCGGGCGCCGATGACGATCAGCGGGTTTTTTTGAAACTCATGGCCTTGGGTTTCGAAGGTATCGAACCCGCACGGATCCGCTTCGAAGGGGCCTGGGAGCTTCAGTTCAATCTCTTGCGTGCCTTTCGACCCTCGCGCATGAGTCGAGTCCAGGTCAGCGGTCTTCGGCGTCCCTTTGATCCCCAGGGTTTCCATTTCAACAAGCCGTTTCTGCGCAAGGAGGCCTTTTGGTGCGGTGAACTCGAAGGCTTGGCGGTGGAGCTGCTCTACAACAAGTTTCCCTTCGTTCCTTTGCACGGGTTGCTGGTACCGGAGCGGAATGGGCGACACCCGCAATTCCTCACGCGTCGCTTTCATGACTACATCTGGCAGCTGACCGAGACTCTGGGGAAAACCCTGCCGCGACTGCGGCTCGCCTACAACAGTCATGGGGCTTACGCCTCGGTCAATCATCTGCATTTTCAGATGTTCATGGCCTTCCGGGATCTGCCTATCACCCAGGCTTGCTGGCGTCACAATGGGGGAGAGCGGGACTATCCGGTGGGTGTTGAAGTTTTCGAGGACCGGGATCGGGCCTGGCAACGGATCGAGGATCTGCATGTCCGAGAAACCAGTTACAACCTGCTCTATCAGCCGGGCAGACTCTACTGTATTCCACGCAAGACCCAGGGCAGCTATGAGCATGCGGCCTGGACCCAGGGCTTTGCCTGGTATGAATTGGCGGGTGGTGTGACCACGTTCAGCCGCTCCGATTTCGACACTCTGGATGCCCGGGCGATCGAGGACGAGCTGGCGAAGCTCCGTCTGGGTGGTTTTGACCTTTATTAGGAAATTCTGCTATAGTTCCGCAGCTTTTCGAGGTCGCCTCGGTGCGTCGGCAATGCTCTGGCCGAAGGCAACGAGGACCGGGATTCAACCATCCAGCATACTGTCAGAGCAGGATTGATCATGAATAAATGGCTTGTAACCTCTACCCTCGCCCTTTGTCTTGGAATGAACCTGGCCCAGGCGGCCGGTAACGCCGAACAGGGCAAGGAAAAATCCCTGATATGCGCCAGTTGTCACGGTGCGGACGGCAACAGCCCCATTAATCCGGTGTGGCCAAAAATCGCGGGGCAGCATCCCCAATACATCGAAAAGCAGTTGAAGAATTTCAAGGACGGTGAGCGTACGGATCCCACCATGTCACCCATGGCGATGCCCCTGAGCGATCAGGATGTGGCCGATCTGGCCGCCTATTTCTCCAGCCAGACCCTGCAAGGCGGCGTCGCCGGGGCGGATCAGGTGGTCGCGGGTGAGCAGATCTACCGGGCCGGTAACGCGGCGACCGGCGTAGCGGCTTGCATGGCCTGTCACGGACCCACCGGGGCGGGCAATCCCCAGGCGCTTTTCCCGGCCCTGGGCGGACAGCACGCCAGCTATGTGGAGAAGGCGCTGAAGGATTTTCGCGACGGTAACCGGGCCAACGACACCAATGGCATGATGCAGGGTGTGGTCGCGCGCATGACCGACAAGGAGATTGCCGCCGTAGCCCAGTATATCCAGGGGTTGGAGCGTTGAGCGCAGCGCGCTGATTCGATAAAAAGGCGGTATTTGATACCGCCTTTTTTATGCCCGGAAGGATTTTTTACGAAAATTGCTGTCGATGTCTTAAGTTTTACCCGGGTATTGCCGTAATATTCCATGCTACCGGGGAATCATAAAGAACAGCGCACAAAATGGTCCAGCAAATCGTTGAAAATCAGACCTCTCTGGATGACAAGCAGCGTCTTCGTCTGCTCAGCTACAACATTCAGGTAGGAGCCGACACGCGTCGCTACAGTGAGTATGTGACCGGCAGTTGGAAACAGATGCTGCCACACAAGGAGCAGCTGAACAATCTCAGCCGTATCGCTCACTTACTCCGGGATTATGACGTGGTGGGTCTTCAGGAGGTCGATTCGGGCAGTTTTCGCAGCGGCTTTGTCGATCAGACCGCCTATCTGGCCGAGAATGCCGGATTTCCTTATTGGTATCGTCAGATCAACCGCAGACTCGGCAAGTTGGCCCAGCACAGCAACGGGGTCTTGAGTCGGGTGCAGCCGAGCATGATCGCCGAACATCGTCTGCCTGGGCTGCCCGGTCGGGGGGCTGTGCTGATGGAGTTCCAGACCTCGGAAAAGCCACTGGGTATCTGCATTATGCATTTAGCGCTGGGGCGTCGCGCTCGGCTGCGTCAGTTTTCCTATATCAGTGACCTGGTCTCTCACTACTCCCATCTGATACTGATGGGGGATTTCAACTGCGGCTGCAGCTCTCGGGAGTTTCAATACCTGATCGAACGTACCAACCTGCAGGGCAGCGCTTGCGACATGATGACCTTCCCGAGCTGGCGCCCCAACCGTAAGTTGGACCATATTCTGGCATCGAAGACTCTGAGGGTTGCCAAGTCTGAAGTGCTTAATTATGCTCATTCCGATCACTTGCCGATCAGTCTGGAGATCGAACTGCCCAAGGATGTGGTGCTACCAGCTGTGGCTTGAATGATCGGATGGCCGAATCCATGAGTGAGTCCGAATGGAAAGTCCGTTACGAAGATCTGCTGCGAAAGCACGACAGTGAACGGGAAGCCAATACGGAACTCGAAGAGCTTCTGACCCGTACCATCCTCCGCCTTACGATCGCCGCCAACGGACTGGACAGACGTCTCGATCCCTACCTGAAATCCGTACGCGATGCGGTCCGTGGCGGCGG
>JARRNW010000144.1:0-7871 GCA_037384565.1 Candidatus Thiodiazotropha sp. | reverse complement strand
TCGGTGGTCGAGGCCTGGTCTTCCAGCTTGGGCGGCTCGCGATGGATCGGCATCAGCTTGTCGGCTTTGACATCGCCCGCCTCGTCGACCGGATTACCCAGTACATCCATGATGCGGCCCAGGGTGCCCTGGCCGACCGGAATACTGATCGGCGCACCGGTCGCGGTCACCGCAAGACCGCGCTTCAGACCGTCGGTGGAACCCATGGCGATGGTTCTCGCCACCCCATCACCCAGCTGCTGCTGCACTTCCAGGGTGAGATTCGCCTCCTCGATCTTGAGTGCTTCGTAGACCTTCGGCATCTCGCCACGGGGAAACTGCACGTCCACCACGGCTCCGATGATTTCAACCACTTTGCCCGAACTCATTTCTGGTTCCTCTTGCCGCTCCAGGCGACTCTCAAAAAGATAAAAAAAGTAATTCTGTTAGCACCCGCACCGATCAGACGGCCGCGGCACCACTCACGATCTCCGAGATCTCCTGAGTGATCGCTGCCTGACGCGCCTTGTTGTAGATCAGCTGCAACTCGTCGATCAGGTTGCCGGCGTTATCGGAAGCCGACTTCATCGCTACCATCCGCGCGGACTGCTCGCAGGCGCCGTTCTCAACCACCGCCTGGTAGACCAGGGACTCGATGTAGCGACCCAGGAGGTTGTCCAGAACCACTTTCGAGTCGGGTTCGTAGATGTAGTCCCAGTGATGCTTCAGCTCGTTTTCCATGGTCGGCGGGATCGGTACCAACTGCTCGATTGTAGGACTCTGGGTCATGGTATTGACGAAATCGTTATAGGCGATAAAGATGCGGTCGATGGTGCCGTTCGCATAGGCATCCAGCATCACCTTCACCGTACCGATCAGGTCTTCGATGTGAGGCGCATCACCCAGATGGGTTGACTGGCTCACGATGTTGCCCCCAAAGCGGCCGAAAAAACCTAACGCTTTGTTACCAATGGTGCAGAAATCAACCTCGACCCCGGCATCACGATGCCCCTTCAAATCCCTGACAAGTCTGCGGAACAGATTGTTGTTCAAACCGCCGCACAATCCGCGATCGGAAGAGACGACGATGTAGCCAACCCGCTTCACCTCACGTTCGATCATGAAGGTGTGCTTGTACTCCGGATGTGCGTGGAACAGATGGCCGATCACATTGCGCATCTTCTGCGCATAGGGGCGTGTCGCCTCCATGCGGTTCTGCGCCTTGCGCATCTTCGAGGCCGCCACCATCTCCATTGCCTTGGTGATCTTGCTCGTGTTTTTGATGCTGGCGATCTGTGTCCGGATCTCTTTTGCACCCGCCATAACTCTTGACCCTATTTCGTGTGATCCGACCCGTTACCAGGTGTGGTTGGCTTTGAAGTCTTTCAATGCGTCGTGCAGCGCCTGCTCGATCTCAGCGTCGTAGTCACCGCTTTCGTTGATCTTATCCATCAGATCCTTATGGCTGCTGGTCATGTATCCCTGCAAGGCGCCTTCGAAATCGACCACTTTCGCAGTCTCGACGTCGTCCAAATAGCCTTCGTTGGCGGCAAACAGAGAGACAGCCATGCCCGCAATGGACAGCGGCATGTACTGAGCCTGCTTCATCAGTTCCGTGACCCGGGCACCCCTTTCCAATTGCTTGCGGGTGGCCTCATCAAGATCGGATGCGAACTGGGAGAAGGCCGCTAACTCACGATACTGGGCCAGGGCCAGACGAACACCACCGCCCAGCTTCCTGATGATCTTGGTCTGGGCCGAACCACCAACACGGGATACGGAAAGACCGGCGTTGATGGCCGGTCGGATACCGGCGTTGAACAGGTCCGCCTCAAGGAAGATCTGACCATCGGTGATGGAGATAACGTTGGTGGGTACAAAGGCCGATACGTCACCCGCCTGGGTTTCAATGATCGGCAGGGCAGTCAGGGACCCGGTCTTGCCCTTAACCTTGCCACCGGTGTTCTTCTCCACGAAGTCGGCATTTACCCGAGCGGCGCGCTCCAATAAGCGGGAGTGGAGATAGAATACGTCACCTGGATAGGCTTCACGACCCGGCGGACGACGCAGCAGCAGGGAGACCTGGCGATAGGCCCAGGCCTGCTTGGTCAGATCGTCATAGATGATCAGTGCGTCTTCGCCCTTGTCACGGAAGTATTCACCCATGGTGCATCCAGAGTAGGGGGCGATGAACTGCATGGCCGCTGAATCGGCAGCCGGAGCGGCAACGATAATGGTGTGCTCCAGAGCGCCGTGCTCTTCGAGCTTGCGGGCCACCTGGGCGATGGTGGAGTTCTTCTGACCCACCGCGACGTAGATGCACTTAACGCCGGTGCCCTTCTGATTGATGATCGCGTCGATGGCTACCGCGGACTTGCCAGTTTGACGGTCGCCGATGATCAGCTCACGCTGGCCACGACCAATCGGTACCATGGCGTCGATGGACTTGATTCCGGTCTGCACCGGCTGATCAACCGACTTACGCTCGATAACGCCCGGGGCCACCTTCTCGATAGGCGAGGTGGCTTCCGCCTTGATGTCGCCCTTGCCGTCGAGGGGGTTACCCAGCGAATCGACGATACGGCCCAGCAGACCTTCACCCACCGGCACTTCGAGTACCCGGCCGGTACACTTGACGGCGTCGCCTTCCGTCAAGTGTTTGTAGTCACCCAGTACCACGGCACCAACGGAGTCGCGTTCCAGGTTGAGCGCCAGTCCGTAGGTGTTGCCCGGAAACTCCAACATCTCGTAGGACATGACGTCCTCGAGACCGTGGATGCGGGCGATACCATCAGTCAGGCTGATGATCGTACCCTCGTTACGGGCTTCGGTCTTGAGATCGAATTTCTCGATCTTGCTTTTGATCAGATCGCTGATCTCGGATGGATTGAGTTGCATGATGGCTTCTCGCTTAGATTCCCAATTCGTTCGCCAATTGCTGGAGCTGTCCACGGACGGAGCCGTCGATGACCATATCGCCGGCACGGATATGGATACCGCCAATCAGATCGGTATCCTTTTCACTGGTGATGGTGATATCACGTCCCAGCTTGGCCTTTAAGGCCTCGGCGATAAGTTTTTCCTGCGCAGGCTTGAGCACATAGGCCGTGGTAACATGAACGCCCAGCACCTTCTCCTTGTCCGCCTTGAGCGCCTCGAACAGCACCTTGATTTCCGGCAGCACGGAGAGACGGCGGTTGCGAACCAGGAGGCGCACCAGATTGGCGCCTTCCTCGGAGATTCGTCCACCACCGATCTCCAGCAGAAGCTCGGTCAGGGCGTCTAATTCGATCAGCGGATTGCTGACGGTCTGGACAAGACTTTCATCTTCCACGACAGCCGCCAGGAATGAAAGCATCTCCTGCCAGAGATCGAGCTTGCCGGTCTCATCGGCGTGGGCAAATACCGCTTCCGCGTAGGGACGGGCGATTGTGGTAGCTTCACCGGCCATATTACCGCCTTAAATCTCTTTCGCCAGGGCGGCGACGATATCCTGGTGGGCATCGGCGCTGATCTCCTTACGGAGAATCTTTTCAGCACCCGCCACGGCCAGTTGGCCGACCTTTTCGCGAAGTTGCTCGCGGGCCCGGTTGGTCTCCTGCTCGATCTCCGCCTGGGCAGAGTTCAGGATACGCTCACCTTCCACACGCGCTGTGTTTTTGGATTCATCGACAATTTCAGCTGCACGCTTCTGCGCCTGTGCCACGATCTCCGCGGCCTGGGCCTTGGCTTCATGCAGGACATCCTTGGCCCGTTCCTTGGCCAGTTCCTGCTCGTGCTGGCCCCGTTCGGCGGCAGCCAGACCGTCTGCAATCTCTTTCTTGCGGGCTTCCAGAGCACCCATGATGGGCGTCCAGACGTACTTCATCGTGAACCACACGAAGACCGCAAATGAGAGCAGCTGACCGATGAGAGTCAGATTGATGTTCATCCCGGAATTACCTCTCGTCTGACGAGATGTGTAAAACGCTCGCGATAGTCCGAATTAACCGGCAACCGCGAACAGTACGTACATGGCCAGACCCACGGCGATCATGGGCACGGCGTCGACCAGACCCATGACGATGAAGAACTGGGTACGTAGCATGGGGATGAGTTCCGGTTGACGAGCGGCGCCTTCGAGAAAGCGGCCACCCAAAACGCCGATGCCGACCGCAGCGCCCAGGGCACCCAAGCCCATCATGATTGCGCCGGCAATATACAGCAGTGCATGTTCCATTATTGGTCTCCCGTTTAATGAACTAGATAGTTTAAGAAAATGAAATCAGTGTTCGTGATGCGCCATGTCCAGATACACGATGGTCAGGGTCATGAAGATGAACGCCTGCAGCGTGATGATCAGGATATGGAAAATCGCCCAGCCCAACTGCAACACACCACCAAACAAGCCCAGGACAATCCCGGCGTTGTACATGATGGCGATCAAGATGAAGATCATTTCTCCGGCATACATGTTGCCGAACAGTCGCAGAGAGAGTGAGATCGGTTTGGCGATCAAACTCACGAATTCCAGCACGAAGTTGACCGGAATGAACAGTAGATTGACCATGGGATTCTTGGAGGCAAAGGGCTGCAACGTCAACTCGCCCACAAATCCCCCAACACCTTTGATCTTGATGCTGTAGAAGAGAACCAGAAGGAACACTCCGATGGCCATGCCAAAGGTTGCGTTCGGATCGGTGGAGGGAACCACCTTCATATGCGGGATACCCAACAGGCCGCTGATCCAGGGAATGACGTCCACTGGAACAAGATCCATCAGGTTTTCCAGGAAAATCCAGACAAAGATTGTAAGCGCGAGGGGTGCCACCAGATTGTTTCGCGCAGAAAACGAGCCCCGCACACTGGTATCGATGAATTCGACGACCCATTCGACAAAGTTCTGCAATCCGTTGGGCACGCCCTTGCTGGCGCTTTTTGCCGCCTTGCTGAAATAAAACAGAAACAGAGCACCCAGGAGCAGTGACCAGAACATGGTATCCAGGTTGATGGACCAGAAACCCATCTCCTTGGCCTCTTCCATGCTATGCGCCAATCCCCAATGACCATCGGCATGCTGACCAAAGGTAAGATTGGTCAAATGGTGTTTAATATATTCACCAGCGGTGAGGGCTTCGCCAGACATAATCCCGATTACCTATCTACTCTGCCTATCTCGAAATACCAATACAATCAAAGGGATCGCAACCTGAACCATCAGGTAAGCGCCCAATAGTATACCGATGCTCAGGGATTCAAGGGTGACAATTGTCAACCAGAACAGGAACCCCGTCAGAACCAACTTCTGGATCTCGGCGCCGAACATCTGACCGACGATTTTGCCCGGCTCCTGAGCGCGATAGCGCCGAAATGAGCGATAGGCAAAAAGGCCATTGGCCGACGCCGCAATCAGGCCACCCGTCAACCCGGACAATGCAAGGGATTTACCGAACGCCAAAAACGTTAAACCGATTATTATTGATGCCCCAAATTGGAGCACTATAATGGTGCGAATCTGGTTGTTTCCGGTAAGCTGCATGCCGGTTTCCCGGTACCCCAATTAAGCCTCACCAGTTAAGGAGGGAGGAGTATAAGGGGTCTTGAATATAAGGTCAAAGGATAGAGACATAAAAATTATACAGGTCAAAAGACAATGGGTGTCCCGTTTTGGCGGTGGCCGCCGATGGTCTGATTCATGGTGTGCTCCTGCACTTTACATCATTCAATTCCAGACTTGTCGCCACCGCTTCGATTCGTTAAAACATCTTTACAATTACATCCGGGCCCCTTACCCGGCGTAATCGACCCTTCTATCCCACATGGACGAATTGTTAATAATGGACACCCGATCTTCCCACACACCCTTCTTTAAAAGACCCGCAGACTCACAGCCCAAGCATAAAAAGCATCCCTGCACTGGACTACTGTTCGGCCTGTTATTTGTTCTCGCCACACCCTGTCTTTCCCAACCGACACCCAATGGTTGGGAGCGCCAGGCCAACAACGGCACGGTGGTTTTTCGTCCGAGCACACCCACCGATCCTGAGCTACTCGTAAAATATTACCCCCCCGTCCGTCTCAATGGACTAACCGTCGATGACTGGCTGCGGCAGAAACTCACTAACAGTCAGGCTCCAAGGGGACAGTGGTCTGGGGCTGTAAATGTAACTCGAGACAACGACTATCTGGCCCATGGCCTTCGCAGTTACATCCGCGCGAACGGACAAACCGGTACACTTCTGACTACAGCCCTGACCCTGGATCATCAAACACTGCACATGGCAGTGATGTTATTGAGCCGTAGTGCCTCCGACACGCTGCAACTTGAACAAGCCAAGCAGCTCATGGTCAATTTCGTCAAAACCGTCCAGGACGATTCTCAAGGGGACGTCACACGAGCCAAACCAGTGACCCCGACACCCCCCAGTGAACGAAAAACTGCTGAAATGCTGACGCAGGCAGACGCAAAACGCTACAAATATACGACCCAACCCGGCAAAGGCCTGCCATCAGACCAGACTCATGCCATCCTCTACATCTTCGACATGGATTACTACGCCATCGGTGGTGCACAGATGGACGAGTCAATCTATCTGTTGACCCGCGATGGGCGGGTCATGAAGGATCCGCCCGTCGCCCCGGAGGTTCTCGATGTGCCCGAGTCGCAACGCCAGGAGCCGAAGCGTTGGGGCTGGTGGCGCAAGGACAGTGAAGACTACCGGTTTGCCTGGGCGGACAATCCGAACCGGTTTGAAGCACCACGGGGCGATCAGATCGTAACCACGCCCATACCCGCCGGAACCCGGCTTGAAGGCACCTGGAGCGGCGCCTCTTCCTATTACAGCCTCGGCTATTCCAGCAGCTCCTTTTGGGGTGTGACCCTGGATAAGCACGGACGCTTTCACAAATACCGGAACAGCATGAGGCAGGGTGGCGGTGAATCGGGAGGCGGAGGCCCGCTGATCACATCCGCCTCCAATGACGAAGGTACAGCCATATCCGTCATCGGCTCCCAGGTGGGCGGCGGGGGCAGCACGAAAAAGCGCTCCACGGCCAGCGACCGGGAAGGGCGCTACGAATTCGACGGCTATAATCTGACCCTGAGTTACGACAACGGAGAGATCAAACACTTCCCAACCTTCCGCATAGGCGATGACTACTCATCCATATGGTTTGAAGGTGGCGACCTGAGCCGTAAGTGAGGACTTACATACACTCTCAAAGTTGGCTGCTCAGTTTGGGAGATGCAAGAATCTTGGCTGGATCTCCCGTACGCTAGTGTGGTGTCCTATACTAGCCTTGGTTGGCAGCGCTCTCCTGGCCAAGCATTTTCGCCGTTACCAGCACAATACCCTTCGCGCTCACGCGGAAGCGCTCTGAATCTGCGACTGAGTCTTCCCCGATGATGGTGCCGGGAGGTATCCGGCAGCCACGGTCGATGACGGCCCGGCGGATACGGCTGTAGCGCCCGACCTCGACATCGGGCAGCAGAATAGATCCTTCTATACGGCCGTAGGAATGCACCCTGACGCTCGAAAAGAGTAGCGAATCCACAACCTCAGAACCTGAAATTACACAGCCAGCAGAGACCACCGAATCCAATGCCTTGCCTGTACGATTGGCGTCTCTAAACACGAACTTGACCGAGGGCAGCTGACGGTTAAAGGTTCGGATCGGCCAGTCCAAATCGTAGAGGTTTAGTTCTGGATCGACGGCTACCAGCTCCATATTCGCTTCCCAGAACGCATCCAAGGTGCCGACATCGCGCCAGTATGGCTGCCGACCAGTTTCCGAGTCCAGGAACGGATAAGCGAACACCCGGCCTTCTCTGATAATCGATGGGATGATGTCTGTGCCGAAATCATGGCTGGACATCTCGTTCGCTGCATCTGCTTCCAACATTCTGAGCAGAA
>JARRNW010000143.1:0-7889 GCA_037384565.1 Candidatus Thiodiazotropha sp. | reverse complement strand
GTGACAAGTCGACAGTTGAGAAACTGGACATGCAACTAGCTCAACGAATCACGACAGGAGAGTTGGTGAATATATGGCTGGCTGTACCCGAAGTTGTGAATTGGGAAGAGATCAGAGGCTTTGCCTACAAGTATCGAAAAGATAAGCCAAACAAGAATGGCCCCGTTTTATATCCTGACCTCGATCTGCATGAGTGGACCAAAGTGACAAATCCGGTAGAGGATTTAACTTCCAAGCAACTCAAACAAAAGCATATTCATATCTATTGGCAGGATGGGCATACCTCTACCTGGAGTGTCTACCGATGCCTGAACGCAGAAATCGATTTTGATGGCAACAAATATATTCTGAGCGATAGTGCTTGGTACAACATTCAGACCGATTTTGTTTCCGATGTTGGACAATATTATGATTCCGTGCCTGATGCAAACTTAGACTTACCTCCTTTTGGTAGTCTCAAGGAGCCTGCATACCTGAAGTTTGTATCCACGAATCATCCTGATTTTGCTTTGATGGATCGTAAGAATATTATGATTGGAGGAGGGAGAAGCAGAGTAGAGTTCTGTGATTTGTTCTCTTCTAATCACGATATTATCCATATGAAATATTATGGTGGTTCAAGTCTGTTAAGTCATCTCTTTTCTCAGGCGGTTGTTTCTGGTGAATCCTTTATTAATGAAGAGGATTTTCGAAAACAAGTGAATGAGAAGTTACCCGACACTCATAAGCTTGCAGACATAGTTAGTCGGCCAAATACAGCCGACTTCAACGTTTGTATTGCGATAATGAGCAAGGAGCCAGGAGCTTTGGAGCTGCCATTTTTTAGCAAAGTTAGCTTTAAACATGCTGTCAGGGCATTACGGAACTTGGGATATGACGTCTATAAGGCAAAAGTCGAAAGTTGATTACTGAAGAACATCGGGAACAACTCAGTTTTACAAAGTCGCAAAGGAAAAAGAGTACAGCAGAACCAGGACAGTCGCAGCAGAACCAGCAGTCACCGTTTGAAATGCTGGAACTGATGAAACCGCTGAACACTCGCCAGGCCGAGATCGTCGCCACCCTCTATGCGGCCTGGAACAACCTGCTGCTGGATGGCCAGCAGCCGAACGATGAGGCGATCGTCAGCGAAGCCCGGGAGCAGTGGCACAAGGACAAACTCAAGATCGAGCGGGACAAGTTTTTCCGCGGACTGGCATGGATGCGCGATAACGGGCTGGTCCCCCAGGGCAAAGGAGAGAAGGTTGCCGCCAGGAGAGGACACGGCAAATGACCCCCGATCGATACGACACCTCCGGCAATCCAGAAGCCGAGTTCGAACAGGGCTCCAACGGTCTGGTCCTGAAAAACAAGCTGGGGATACGGGATGCATCGGAAATGGATGACGTGGAATTGGATCTTCTGATGCAGCTCTATGATGCGATTCCGGAATCGGTTAAAGTGGATCAGGAACTGACCAGTCAGGACATTCGCGAATGGCACCGTCGCTGGCTGGGCAATGTCTATCCCTGGGCCGGTAAGTCCAGGACCGTCAACATGGGCAAGGGCGACTTCCAGTTTGCCGCCGCCGGACAGATAGACCGATTAATGGCGGTTCTCGACCGGGATTTTCTCTCACGCTACACACCCTGCGACGGCATGGGCGACGAGCAGCTCGTCGAGGCCATTGCCGTCGTGCATATTGAGCTGATCCTGATTCACCCCTTTCGCGAAGGCAACGGCCGGATAACCCGCCTGCTGGCGAACGTAATGGCGATGCAAGCGGGCAGGCCGGAACTGGATTTTTCAATTTGGGACGAACAGAAAGATCGCTATTTTTCTGCGATTCAGGCGGGGCTGGACGATTATGAGCCGATAAAGGAACTGGTCAGGCAAGTGTTACACGACGCTTAGAGGCCCGCAGATGATTGATCCGTTCTTCTACCACCTTGACCGACTTGCCGGTTTCGATAGCGGTCGAGCTGGCAAGGCTTCGCACACGCCGACCTGCCGCTTTTTCACCACGAAGATAGGGGTTGGTTCTGGCGAGGGATTTCTGTTTCATATGCCTAATTTTAAAACATATTCGAGTATAAGACCATGAATGCGGACACGATTGTCTCGAAAGTCTGGAACTTCTCTACCACCCTGCGCCTGTCCACCGGCGTCTTCTTCGACAACCGTCCCGCCCAGAGCCAACCTTGGACCAAAGATTTGTAGATCTAATTTCCACTACACCCGAGAGAGATCGCAATATCTTTGAGTTCTACTGATCAATAAGCCAATGTCAGCGTAGGTGTCATCTGAAATGGATGCGACGCGCATGGCTGTGGTGATCAGTGAGGAACAGGGTGCGGTGGCGGGCCCCGGTTGAAGAGTGGATTCTGGCGCTCCAAGCTATTATCTGAAGCGCCTGCCGGGTCCAATTGGCATTCCCAGATGGCTGCGTTATATTGATCCGTTAGCTGTCGAGAAAATGGGGTTTATCCCTGTCTGCCGGAGAAAAGCATGAGTCAAGCCGATCAACTGATCATTTTCGATACCACCCTGCGCGACGGGGAGCAAAGCCCGGGCGCGTCCATGACCAAGGATGAAAAGGTGCGCATCGGCAAGGCTCTGGAAAAGCTGCGGGTGGATGTCATCGAGGCCGGTTTCCCCATCGCTAGCCAGGGGGATTTCGAAGCGGTCGCGGCGGTGGCCGGGGTGGTCAAGGACGCGCGCATCTGCGGTCTGGCACGGGCCTTGGACAGGGATATCGATCGTGCGGGGGAGGCCCTCAAGGAGGCCAACGCCTCGCGTATCCACACTTTTATCGCCACTTCGCCCATTCACATGCAGTACAAGTTGCGCATGCAGCCCGATGAGGTGGTCGCCCAGGCCATCCACGCGGTCAAGCGGGCGCGTCAGTACACTGATGACGTGGAGTTCTCCGCCGAGGACGCGGGGCGTTCCGAGATCGATTTTCTGTGTCGCATCTTTGAGGCGGCGATCGAGGCAGGGGCCACCACCCTCAATGTGCCCGACACGGTGGGTTACGCCATGCCCCACCAGTTCGGCGATCTGATCCGCCAGCTGCGCGAACGCATCCCTAACTCCGACAAGGCGGTTTTCTCGGTGCACTGTCACAACGACCTGGGCCTGGCGGTGGCCAACTCCCTGTCGGCGGTGAGCAACGGCGCACGCCAGGTGGAGTGCACCATCAACGGTCTTGGTGAGCGGGCCGGCAATGCCTCCCTGGAGGAGGTCGTGATGGCGGTACGCACCCGCCAGGATGTGTTTACCTGTCAGTCCGGGGTGGATACCACCCAGATCGTGAACTGCTCGAAACTGGTCTCCAACATCACCGGTTTTCCGGTCCAGCCGAACAAGGCCATTGTCGGCGCCAACGCCTTCGCTCACGAGTCCGGCATTCACCAGGACGGGGTGCTGAAATCCCGGGAGACCTACGAGATCATGCGCGCCGAGGATGTGGGCTGGAGCCAGAACCGCATGGTGCTGGGCAAGCACTCCGGGCGTAACGCCTTCCGCACCCGGCTGGAGAGCCTGGGAATCATCTTCGAGTCCGAAGAGGAGCTCAATGCCGCCTTCTCTCGCTTCAAGGATCTGGCGGACAAGAAGCACGAGATCTTCGACGAGGACCTGCAGGCCCTGGTGACCGATACCAAGACCGA
The DNA here is from genome assembly GCA_037384565.1 of Candidatus Thiodiazotropha sp. Classification (GTDB taxonomy): domain Bacteria; phylum Pseudomonadota; class Gammaproteobacteria; order Chromatiales; family Chromatiaceae; genus Thiodiazotropha. Next base: position 4,239 of record JARRNW010000143.1, on the reverse strand, counting down.
GGCGGTCAACGAGCGGATCAAACTGGTCTCCCTGAAGGTTTGCTCGGAAACCGGCGAGACCCCCCGTGCGGCGCTGGTGCTGAGCATCGATGGCAACGAAGAGCCGGGGGAGGCCATTGGCGGCGGTCCGGTGGACGCCACCTTCAAGGCCATCGAGTCGATCGTCAATAGCGGCACCGAACTGCTGCTCTACTCGGTGAACAATATCACCAGCGGTACCGATGCCCAGGGCGAGGTGACCGTGCGTCTGTCGATGGATGGGCGCATCGTCAATGGCCAGGGGGCCGACACCGACATCGTGATCGCCTCCGCCAAGGCCTATATCAACGCGGCGAACAAGATTCTCGCCCCAGAGGCCAAGGCGCATCCCCAGACCGGAGATGTCTGAGATTCCGATGTCAGGTGATCAGGATTCGGTCCGATGGATGAACTGAGGCGACAATACTACCTCGATGCCCTGGGGGTGACCCGCTGGCAGTTGCGTGACGCGCCCCAGGCGGAGATCGAACCCCCACCGATCCCGGAGGCCGTGCCTGAACCCAAGCCGCAGCCCGAAGAACAACCACAAACCCGTCAGGAACCCCGTCAGGAACCCCGTTCGGAACCCTCTCCGCCCCCGAAAGAAAAACCGGACTGGCAGACCCTGCGGGAGCAGGTCCGCAGCTGTCGCAAGTGCGCGCTGCGCGAGGGTTGCACCCAGACCGTGTTCGGCGTCGGTAACACCCAGGCCGACCTGCTGGTCATTGGCGAGGCGCCCGGCGCGGATGAGGATCGCCAGGGCGAACCCTTTGTCGGGCGTGCCGGTCAGCTGCTCAACGCCATGCTGCTGGCCATGGGCTTTAAACGTGAGGCGGTGTTCATCGCCAACATCGTCAAATGCCGCCCACCGAACAACCGGGATCCCCGTCCGGAAGAGGCATTGAGTTGTGAACCCTATCTCTCTCGTCAGATTGAACTGATCCGGCCCAGGGCGATCCTCGCGGTGGGGCGTATCGCGGCTCAGAATCTACTGAAATCGGAGCTTACGGTAGGCAAAATGCGTGGCCGTGTGCATGCCTTGGGTGAGGCGCGCATCCCCCTGGTGGTGACCTACCATCCGGCCTACCTGCTGCGGTCCCCTGAGCACAAGGGGCGTGCCTGGGATGACCTGCGGATGGCACTTGCCGTGCTGCGGGAGCGCCCATGAGCGCCCGCCAACTCGACCCGCAACTGGGCATCCGACCGATGCACGAGGAAGATCTGCCCCGCGTCATGGCGCTGGAAAACCGGGTCTATCCCTTTCCCTGGACCCTGGGCATCTTCCAGGACTGTCTGCGGGTGGGTTACTGCTGCTGGGTCCTGACCCTGGATGAGCGAATTGTTGGCTATGGTGTGATGTCCGTGGTTATCGACGAGTCGCACATCCTCAATATCTGTATCGACCCGGACTGGCAGTGCAGAGGGCTGGGTCGTAAGCTGCTCATGCGTCTCCTCAAGGTGGCGCGTCAGCACGGTGCCGATACGGTATTTCTGGAGGTGCGGGTCAGTAACCGGGCCGCCCAGTCCCTCTATCGTAAGAGTGGCTTTGTCGAGGTGGGCCAGCGCCGGAATTACTACCCTGCTGAAAACGACACCCGGGAGGATGCCTTGCTGCTGACCCTGGAACTTGAAACCGCGGATAAGACGAGACTGTAACCGATGGAAAGCAACCGACCTTTACGCCTGCTCATGGCGCTCTTCCTTACCTTGCTTGTATGGGGTTGTGATAGCCGTCCCGGATCCGACCGGGTCAAAGTGAGCGAACAACCGGCACAGGGTCTGATTGACACCTCCTTCGACCAGGGATACCTGCAACAGCTCGTTGAGGAGACCCGGGCGGGTGCCGAGGCCCGGGTGCAGGAGGCCTACACACGAAATAACATTCCCCCCGAACAACGAATCAGCCATGCCCAGGCTGAGGGACGCTTCGAAAAATATGCCAGTCATCGACTGGCCGTCGTAGAACTGGGCTACACCGCCAATCCGATGCGGGTACTGCGTATCGTCGGGATTGAACAGGATCGCCTGATATCCCTCAGTTGCATCTCACCCCATGGGGAGGCGTTGGATCTGTTCAACAAGGAGAGCGATTGTGGACGGGGTGTAGCGTCCTATTTTGCGGAAGGTGCTCATTAGCATTCGATATGCACGGGCAGCAAAGGATCATGTAAAAAATCATGAAAGCCTCGATGGGGCGACCCCGATCAAGGCAAGGTCCCTAAACCGAATCGCGTTTGGCGAGCAAACGGTCAAGTTGATTGGCGAAGGTCTGCCGGTCGGCCTGGGAGAAGGCGGCGGGGCCTCCGGTGTCGATGCCGCTGCCGCGCAGGGTGTCCATGAAATCCCGCATGGTCAGGCGCTGCCGGATATTCGCTTCGGTATAGAGTTCACCCCTGGGGTTGAGAGCCCGTGCACCCCGTTCGATGACCTCCGCGGCAAGGGGGATGTCGGCGGTGATCACCAGGTCGTCGGGGTTCACCTGTTGGACGATGTGGTTGTCTGCTACGTCGAATCCGGCACCCACTTGGATCATGCGGATGTGTTGTGAGCGCGGTATCGGAATGGCTTGGTTGGCGACCAGGGTCAGGGGTACGCCTACCCGTTCCGAGGCACGGAACAGGATCTCCTTGATTACCTTGGGGCAGGCGTCTGCATCGACCCAGATATGTTGAATACTCATGAATCTCCGTTGAGGTGGGGACGATTTTGTCTGAATAGAGACACAACCGCCGTTGGGTTGGAAGATATGGAAAACATGAAACCCCGGACTCAGGTTTAAGTTAAAAAATCACCGTCATCCCGGCGTATGCCGGGATCCAGAGTGCTCGATGGTGCGCTATTACTGGAACTCGGTACACGCCGGGATGAGGGGAATCCAGGGCATCTCCTTAATTCAAGTGCCATTTGCCACAGACCCATGTTCTTTTTCCCGTGTTTCTGTTAGAGTGCCTGCTTTCCGGGTGTTGTCCGGTCATCACCCAACGCGAGCAATCGCAGGAAAGGATTTTAGCCGAATCCCTTTGGGATATCCCGCTTAACAGGTAGTTCAAATTCCCTCGGACTGAGTGGAAGTTTCACCGCCTGATTGTACATTCAGAGAATTCCCTCTTTTTTATCCAGCCAAGACCGGATCCCGAACGCTAAAACTGTTACGGGGTGGCAAGACTGGAGCATAGATTACTCATGTCATTTGATTCCCTCGGCCTGTCGGCCGAACTCCTGCGCGCGATTGGCGAGCAGGGCTATACCCAACCCACCCCGATTCAAGCCAAGGCGATACCCCTGATTCTCAGCGGTCGAGACGTCCTGGCCGGTGCCCAGACAGGTACGGGTAAAACCGCCGGTTTTACGCTGCCGTTGCTGCAGCGCCTGAGTGAGAAGCCCATTCCTGGTGGAAAGCGTCCGGTGCGTGCGCTGGTGCTGACCCCGACCCGGGAGCTGGCGGCTCAGGTCGGCGAGAGCGTGGCGGCCTATGGTCGACATCTTCCATTTCGTTCCGCGGTGATCTTTGGCGGGGTCAAGATCAACCCCCAGATCCAGCAGCTGCGCCAGGGTATCGATATCCTGGTGGCGACCCCGGGACGACTGCTCGACCATGTGTCACAGAAGACCCTTGACCTGTCGCAGATCGAAATCTTCGTTCTGGATGAGGCCGATCGGATGCTGGACATGGGGTTCATTCACGATATCCGTAAGGTATTGGCCCTGCTGCCGAAGAACGGCCAGCGCCAGAACCTGCTGTTCTCCGCGACCTTCTCCCGGGAGATCAAGCAACTGGCTGAGCGCCTGCTCGACCGCCCGGAACTGATCGAGGTGGCGCGGCGTAACAGTACCGCCGAGGCGATCGAGCAGCGGGTTCATCCGGTGGACAAGGGCCGCAAACGGGAACTGCTGAGTCACTTGATCGGTAAAAATGACTGGCGTCAAGTGTTGGTTTTTACCCGCACCAAGCACGGCGCTAACCGGTTGGCGGAACAGCTGCAGAGAGATGGCCTGAATTCCGCTGCGATCCACGGCAACAAGAGTCAGGGTGCGCGTACCCGGGCCCTGTCCGGCTTCAAGAGCGGTGAGGTCCGGGTGTTGGTGGCCACCGACATCGCCGCACGGGGTCTCGACATCGATGAATTACCCCATGTGGTGAACTACGAACTGCCGAATGTACCGGAGGATTACGTTCACCGCATCGGCCGTACCGGGCGGGCCGGCAACGAGGGGGTTGCC
>JARRNW010000142.1:0-7906 GCA_037384565.1 Candidatus Thiodiazotropha sp. | reverse complement strand
ACGGAATCCTTATTCTAATAACGGGCTTCGGTTTTGATGAGGCATGCCTATCCTGTTTACAGGCTGTGGATGAACTTTGAACTCCGAAACTTGAGTTACAACACCCACCGAAGGGTGAGGGGGGCCCATAACCCGTGAGCGCAGCGAACTCATCCACTCAACACTCAACACTTAAAACTCAAAACTTTTCAAACCATTGCTCAATGCTCACACCCACCACCCTATGGCGGAGCATAGTAGGTAATCAGGTTGTCTTATGTACCAAGTAGCGTCAACATCGCCCGGGCCGCATTGGAGAGCGTGCGTTTGAGATGTGTGACAATGCCAAGGGATCGGGAAAGCGTCAGTTCGGGCACCTCCAATCGAGTCATCTGATCGTCCAGCAGGATCTCAGGCAGTAGCCCCCAACCCAAACCGATACCGGTCATGGATTTCAGTGTTTCCAGGTATCCGGTCTCCAGGGCGCAATTCACCTGCAGGTGACGGGACGCAACGGCTTGTTCCAGGAGGGTGCGGGTATAGGTGCCCCGGCTGGGTAGGACGGCGGGGTAGCTTACAAGCTCCCTGAGTCCGATGTGTTTCTCCTTGGCCAGTGGATGGTCCCGGCCCACCATGACACACAAGGGATCGTGCCAGATCTCCCGGGGCGTCAGATTATCGATGGGGTCGAGGGGCAGAGTGATCACCGCCAGTTCCAACTCCCCATGCGCCACCGCGAGGCAAGCCCTTTCAGATTCCATGAACTGGATATCCAGTGCGACCCCGGGAAAACGGTCTGTATAGGCTCGCAGGGTCGGTGGGAGACGATGCAGCCCGATGTGGTGACTGGTGGCCATTGCCAGTCGACCGCTGACCTCCCCGGAAAGGTTACTCAGACTGCGCCGGATATCTGCTTCGTCCTGAAGCATCTGTTCGGCCCGGGGCAACAGATGCCGTCCTGCCTCGGTAAGAAAGATCTGCCGGCCGACCCGGTCGAACAGCCGCACCTCAAGCTCATGCTCCAGTCCGGCAACACGTTTGCTGATTGCCGGCTGGGTCAGGAAGAGCGACTCGGCGGCCAGGGAGAAGGAGCCTTCCCGGGCTACCTGGATAAAGGCTTTCAGAGCAGTGAGTTCCATAAGTATTCCAAAAAAGAATCGAAAAAATGAAAATAATGAATTTGTATTATGTATCACACTCCCTTATGGTTTGCCTACCCATAAGCACGCGTTAAACCCTCGGTGGAGATACCGACGGGCAAGAGGAATAGAGATGAGTGCCAAGACCTTATACGACAAACTCTGGGAATCCCATGTGGTGCGTACCGATGAAGACGGTACCGCCTTGATCTACATCGATCGCCATCTGGTCCACGAGGTTACCTCACCCCAGGCCTTTGAAGGTCTGCGTCTGGCGGGGCGCACCCCCTGGCGTCAGGAGGCCAACCTGGCGATGCCGGACCACAACGTGCCCACCAGGGAACGTTCCGGCGGGGTTGCCACCATCAGCGATCCGATCTCCCGCATCCAGGTCGAGACCCTGGATCAGAACTGCCAGGATTTCGGTATCACCGAGTTTCAGATGCTCGATCCTCGTCAGGGTATCGTGCATGTGGTGGGGCCGGAGCAGGGCGCGACCCTGCCGGGTATGACCGTGGTATGCGGTGACTCCCATACCTCTACCCACGGGGCGATGGGTGCGCTGGCTTTCGGTATCGGTACCTCCGAGGTGGAGCATGTTTTGGCCACCCAGTGCCTGATTCAGAAGAAATCCAAGGCGATGCAGATCCGTGTCGAGGGCGGCGTGGCGCCGGGTGTGACCGCCAAGGACATCGTACTTGCGATCATTGGCGAAATCGGCACCGCCGGGGGAACCGGCTATGCCGTGGAATTCGCGGGTCAGGCGATCGAGGATCTCTCTATAGAAGGGCGTCTGACCCTCTGTAATATGGCGATCGAGGCTGGTGCTCGAGCCGGGTTCGTGGCGGTGGATCAGAAAACCATCGACTACGTCAAGGACCGGCCCTTCGCTCCGAAGGGAGAGGATATGGAACAGGCAGAAGCCTATTGGCGCACCCTGCACAGCGATCCGGAAGCCCGCTTCGATCGGGTGGTAACCCTGGATGCCGCGGCCATCAAACCCCAGGTCACTTGGGGTACCTCGCCGGAGATGGTGGTGGCTGTGGACCAGACGGTACCCGATCCGGATCACCAAGGGGATAAGGTGAAGGCGGAGGGGATGCGCCGGGCGCTTGACTATATGGGGCTGAAAGCGGGTACCCCGATTCAGGATATCCGCCTCGATAAGGTGTTCATCGGCTCCTGCACCAACTCCCGCATCGAGGATCTGCGGGCAGCTGCGGCAGTGATCAAGGGACGCAAGGTGGCGGATGGGGTGCAGGCATTGGTGGTGCCCGGCTCGGGTCCGGTCAAGGCCCAGGCAGAGCAGGAGGGACTGGATCGCATCTTCACCGCGGCCGGATTTGAGTGGCGGGAACCGGGATGCTCCATGTGCCTGGCCATGAATGCGGACCGGCTAGAACCCGGTGAACGTTGCGCTTCTACCTCGAACCGCAACTTCGAAGGCCGACAGGGGCAGGGAGGGCGTACCCATTTGGTGAGTCCTGCGATGGCCGCAGCCGCTGCAATCCACGGTCATTTTGTGGATGTCAGTCAATTATAGTTAACTTTAATAAGTATCGATATCATTTTGATATTAAGGCTGAAACCTAACAGAAAAGGAAAGCCAGATGAATAAATTCGAAACCTTTACCGGCAAGGTCTGCCCACTGGATCGTTCCAATGTGGATACCGATGCCATTATTCCCAAGCAGTTTCTCAAATCGATCAAACGCTCCGGGTTTGGCCCCAACCTGTTCGATGAGTGGCGCTATCTCGATCATGGAGAACCCGGTATGGATAACAGCCGGCGTCCGCTGAATCCGGATTTCGTGCTCAATGATCCCCGATACGCTGGAGCGAATATCCTGCTGGCGCGGAAAAATTTCGGCTGTGGCTCCTCTCGGGAACATGCCCCCTGGGCCCTTGAAGACTATGGGTTTCGGGTGATCATCGCCCCGAGTTATGCCGATATATTCTTTAATAATAGCTTTAAGAACGGTATATTACCCATTGTATTAGATGAAGATATTGTGGATGAATTATTTCGGTTGGCGGGCGGTGAGCAAGCCCTTGCCCTGATGGTGGACCTGGAAGGTCAGAGCCTGACCGTTCCTGGGGGCGCCTCGTGGAAATTCGAGGTGGACCCGTTTCGCAAACACTGTCTGCTCAATGGGCTGGACGATATTGGCCTGACCCTTCAGCATGTCGATGAAATCAAGGCCTACGAGGCGCAGCGTCGTGAAGTGGCGCCCTGGCTGTTTTCCTGAGGAGTGAAGTTCATGAGTAAACAAATTCTGATCCTGCCCGGTGATGGCATTGGCCCGGAGATCGTTACCGAAGCGGTCAAGGTATTGGCTGCGTTGCGCGACGATTTTGGTTTGGATGTGGATATGGACGAGGCCCTGGTCGGCGGCGCGGCCATCGATGCTACTGGCGGCCCCCTGCCTGATGCGACCCTGGATCTCGCCAAAGAGGCGGATGCGGTATTACTGGGTGCCGTGGGTGGGCCGAAGTGGGAGTCCCTGGATATCTCGATCCGTCCTGAGAAGGGGTTGCTGGGGTTGCGATCCGAGCTGAATCTGTTCGCTAACCTGCGTCCCGCGCTGCTCTATCCCCAACTGGCTCAGGCATCAAGCCTGAAACCGGAGATTGTGTCCGGGCTGGATATCATGATCGTGCGAGAGCTGACCGGCGGCATCTATTTCGGACAGCCCCGGGGAGTCCGCACCCTGGACAGTGGTGAGCGTCAGGGATTCAACACCCTCGTCTACAGTGAGTCCGAGGTTGAGCGCATCGCGCGAGTGGCCTTCAATATCGCCAAAAAGCGGGGAAGCCGGGTCTGCTCAGTGGACAAGGCCAATGTTCTGGAGTGCACGGAACTCTGGCGCGAGGTGGTGATTCGGACTGGCCAGGAGCACCCGGAAGTTGAACTCAGTCACATGTATGTGGATAACGCCGCCATGCAGCTGGTGAAGTGGCCGAAGCAGTTCGACGTAATAGTGACGACCAATATGTTTGGCGATATCCTGTCCGATTGCGCCGCCATGCTCACGGGATCGATCGGTATGTTACCTTCCGCCTCGCTGGACGAGCAGGGCAAGGGTATGTACGAACCCATTCACGGATCCGCGCCGGACATTGCCGGAAAGGGTAGCGCCAATCCGTTGGCCACGATCCTGTCCGTGGCAATGATGCTACGTTACAGTCTGGATGAGCCGGAGATGGCCGAACGGATTGAAAAAGCGGTCGAGCGGGTTCTGGACAACGGGCTGCGTACCCCCGACATCTATTCCGAGGGAATGACCGAGGTCGGTTGCGAAGCCATGGGCGATGCGGTGGTCGCCGCATTACAGTAGGTAATTTTGAATGGTTAATTTTGAATTGATGAGGCTCGCTTTGCGAGCGGTTTAAAGAAGACCCTTGCGAAGCAAGCACCGCAATTCAAAATTCAACATTCAAAATTCATAATTTCAAGAAAAGGGTTAGAGAATGAAGCGAGTCGGATTTGTAGGTTGGCGCGGGATGGTGGGTTCCGTGCTGATGGGACGGATGATGGAGGAACGGGACTTCGATCATATCGAGGAGCCGGTATTTTTCACCACCTCCCAGGTCGGGCAGGTCGGTCCCGACATCGGCAAATCGATTCCCGTCCTGCAAGATGCTAACGATATCGATGCTCTGAAAGCGATGGATGTGATTGTTACCTGTCAGGGGGGCGACTATACCAAGCAGGTATTCGAGCCCCTGCGCGCGGCGGGTTGGAAGGGTTACTGGGTCGATGCGGCCTCCACGCTGCGTATGAAGGATCACACCATCATCGTGCTCGATCCGGTCAACGATTCGGTGATCCGCCAGGGCTTGTCCGAGGGTAAACGGGACTTCATTGGCGGCAATTGTACAGTCAGTCTGATGTTGATGGCTCTGGGCGGGTTGTTTTCCCGTGATCTGGTGGAGTGGACGACTTCGATGACCTATCAAGCCGCATCCGGTGCCGGTGCCCGAAACATGCGTGAACTGATCAGCCAGATGGGGACTTTGGAGCAGGCGGTCCATTCCGAACTGGCGGATCCCGCCTCGGCCATCCTGGATATCGACCGCAAGGTCGCCGAGACCATGCGGGGAGATGACTTTCCGACCCAGCAGTTTGGTGCCGCGCTGGCAGGTAGTCTGATTCCCTGGATCGATGTGCCGCTGGAGAATGGGCAGAGCAAAGAGGAGTGGAAAGGGTATGTCGAGACCAACAAGATCCTGGGGCGCAGCGACAATCCCGTGCCTATCGACGGTACCTGTGTGCGTATCGGGTCCATGCGTTGCCACAGCCAGGCATTAACCATAAAGTTACGTAAGGATGTGCCGATAGACGAAGTGGAATCGATGTTGGCGAGCGCCAACGACTGGGTTCGGGTCATCCCCAATGAGCGTGAAACCACGGTGCGGGAATTGAGCCCGGCACGGGTCACGGGAGGACTCAGTATTCCAGTCGGGCGTTTGCGTAAAATGAATATGGGTAGTGAGTATCTCAATGCCTTTACGGTTGGCGACCAGTTATTGTGGGGGGCCGCGGAACCGCTGCGCCGGATGCTCAGAATTCTGCTTGAAGATTGATTCTCCAAGCGCGGGTAGAGGCCATATCTGGGATTATGGGGATCCCTCCGGAGCAAATTCGTCAGAGGGCGGCTGCTCAGTGAAGCAACTCATCTGTCAGTTTGAAAACTCGATCGGTTTCTCACTTTGATATGTTCTGGTCGAGAACCCTAACAGGTGTGCAATAATTGCTGTGATGGTCCACTAACTTTTGGTAAAAAGATCATTCATCAGCTATAGTTAGCGATCAATTGTTAAGTTTATTCTCAAACCTATCGGGGCTGTCCGGCTGGCCTCTGAACCGACCAAGCCAAGACCGGTCTTGGCAGGTGGGCACTGTTTTCTGGCAAGGAGTGAAGCATGATTCGTAAGCTGTCTCTGGCAGTGGCTGTCGCAACAGCCCTCTCACCCATGGGCGCTCTCGCTCTCGGTCTGGGTGAAATCCACCCTCAATCGGCACTTAATCAGATTTTCAAGGCCGACATCGACCTGCTTTCAGTCACCCGCGAGGAACTCCAGGACGTGCGCGTTTCACTGGCTTCCCAGGAGGCCTTTGAGAAGGCGGGCATGCAGCGGCCGTTTCATCTGACCGGTTTGAAGTTCGCCCCCCAGATGACAGCTTCTGGCAAACCGGTGATAAACATCTCCAGCAAAGACCCGATTCGGGAACCCTTCCTGAATTTTCTCGTTGAGGTTAACTGGCCCAAAGGCCGTTTAGTGAGGGAGTTCACGGTGCTTCTCGATCCGCCGGTTACCCTGCAGCGCAAGCCCGCCGGGGTCAGGGCGCCCAGCGTCGGTCGACAACCTACGACCCGCGTCATGCCGTCTCGCCGCACTACTGCCGCACGGGAAGCTACACCGGTCACGATGGGCGGTGTGGCAGGTGAGCGGGAATACGGTCCGGTTCAGCCGAACGACAATCTCTGGTCCATCGCAAAGCAGATGCAACAGGGTGGTGAATCGATTGAACAGGTCATGATGGCGCTCCAGGACTACAATCCCTCCGCCTTCATCAATGACAATGTAAACAACCTCAAGGTTGGATCGGTATTGCGTCTACCGGAAGACGCGGATGTGACCTCTCGCTCCAAGCGGGAGGCCCGCGAAGAATTCATGGCTCAGACCCAAGCTTGGCGTTCGGGTACAGCCACGGCTGCTCCGGCAACGGGTGCTAAACGGGGTAAAACCGCCACAACGGAACCCCCGCAGGACCGGCTGAAGCTGGCATCCCCCAAGCCGGCAGGTGGTGAACAGGCGGAGCGTGAAGGTGCCGCGTCGGATTCGGAAGAGATCCAACGCCTGCAGAATGAAATCATTATGGTACGTGAATCCAATGAGGGTGCGCTACAGGAGAATGATGCCCTGCGAAACCGGGTTCAGGAACTCGAGAATCAGATCAAGGACATACAGCGCCTGCTGACACTGAAGAATGATCAGCTCGCGGAAGTTCAGGCTGCCCAGTCCATGGCCGCGGACAAGATGGACGAGATGGCGCAATCACCTGAGGCGGCACAAGCTCCTGTTACGGAAGAGGTGGTTGTCGAAGAGACGGTAGTCGAAGAGCCTGGGGCAACAGTAGACGAAACGCCCATGGCGACCCCTGAGAGCACCGCTGAGCAGACGGCTCAGTCGGAACTGGAAACGACCGAGGCTCAACAACCGGCTGAAACAGCTGGTGTGACCCCAGAAACCGCACCTACTGTCGCCGAAACGCAAGTTGCGAGTGAACCCGCAGCATCACCCGCAGTCGAGCCCAAGACCGAGGTACAACCGCCCAAAATCGAAACCCCCCCGGTTGGAGCGAAGCCAGTCAAGAAGGTCGGGTATTTCGACAGCCTGAAAGAGAATTCCACCATGGTGGCTGCTGTTGGTGGCATCTCAGTGGTACTGATCGGTCTGTTGACCATGGTCATGCGTCGTCGCAAAGAGGCGGAAGCGGAGTTTGCCGAAAGTATTCTGGTTTCACCGGATAGCGATATCCTCTCTCGTGGTGGCGATGACAACAGCTCCTTGACCTCGCCTACGGATGAGACCTCGTTCATGAGCGATTTCTCACCCAGTGACATTGATGCTCTGCAGGATGAGACCGGTGAAGTGGATCCGCTTTCCGAAGCGGATGTCTACATCGCATACGGTCGCTACCAGCAGGCGGAAGAGTTGATCAAGCAGGCCATCGAGAAGTATCCGGGTCGCGTAGAGCTGAAGCAGAAGTTGCTTGAGAT
>JARRNW010000141.1:0-8853 GCA_037384565.1 Candidatus Thiodiazotropha sp. | reverse complement strand
ACCGCTGCTGCGCGTTTTCGGGGTGTTCTATGAGTTGAACCCCCAGGGTGGTTTTGGCCATCCATTTGGAGATGGCTAGCGACAGGAACGCGCCTCCCATACCGAAGATGGCGGAAAAGGCAAGCAGTGCCTGGAGATTCAGGCCAACACCTTGCTGGTATAACCATTGATCCACCCCGAACAGGCGAAGTACCAGGGACAACAGGGTGATGACAGCGAGGTTGGTAGCGGCAAATAGTAGCAATCGTTTCATGGTATTCGTCCTTTGAAAAATACAGTCTTTATCAAACTGCGAGCAACAGCCGTGCCATGTGTATTTCTGTATCAAGTTTGGCAGTTCAATAACCTGAATGGGGGCAGTTTGCGTGGGCTTCGGTGGTCTGGGGAGGGCACTGTAGACCCTACCTTGCGGCCGGCCTGAGTCAGGGGATGGTGGGTGATCCAGTCCTGGGGAAACACCAGGGAGATGCGGTTGTCCTCGACTTCAAGACGGGGCAGTGGCTTGGCGCTGGTGGAACGGGCACGGTGACTGAGCACCGCCAGGCGCAACAGGATACAGAGTTGTCGGGTGCAGTTGACCACTTCGCTGGGAAGCTGGTCGAAAACCCCGTTGGGGAATTTGCGCCGGTGGCCGCGTACCAGGGCGGCCAGGACGCTCTGTTCCTGACGGGAGAAGCCGGACAGGTCGGAATTCTGCAATAGGTAGGCGCCGTGTTTCTGGAACTGGCTATGGGAGACGGTCAGTCCGATTTCATGCATCCGCGCGGCCCAGGAGAGCATGCTGTGGTAGCGTGGATCCTCCAGGCACCAGGCACGTTGCGCCTGTTCGAGCAGGCCCAGGGCGGTCACCTCGACCCGCTGAGCCTGGTCTTCATCGATGCTGTAACGTGTGGAGAGGGCTTTGAGAGTCCTATCCCGAACATCCTCGTTGTGGTCCCGGCCGATCATGTCGTAGATCAGGCCCTCCCGCAGGGCCTCCGATGAGACCTCCATCTGGGAGATGCCGAGATACTCGAAAACCGCGGACAGGACCGCGACACCGCCGACGAATACTGGCAGGCGCTGCTCCGATAGTCCCTTGAGGGATATCTTCTCCACACTGCCGCATTCGAGCAGATACTGGTTGAGTTTGTCGAGGGACTCCCGGGTGATACCGGATTCACTCCAGCCCTGTTGGGTCACCACACTGCCGATGGACTTGATGCTGCCGGAACTGCCAATGGCGTTGATCCACCCCCCGTCCCGGAAACGGTTGCGTACCGGTCGGATCTCCAGGGCACAGGCCAGTTTCGCCTCGCGCATAGCCTGGGGGGTGATCTTGCCGTCGCTGAAGAACCGCCGGCTCATGCTCACGCAACCCATGTGCAGACTTTCCCGCTCAAAGGGTTCGTAGCGCTGGCCCAGGATCATTTCCGTACTGCCACCTCCGATATCCACCACCAGCCGGGTGTCGTCATTAGCAGCCAGGCCATGGGCCACGCCCAGATAGACCAGGCGGGCCTCTTCCCGTCCTGAGATGATCTCGATGGGATGCACCAGGGCCTTTTCGGCGAGGCTGTGAAAATTATCCGCCGGATGAATCTGGCGCATGGTGTTGGTGCCCACTACCCGAATGTTCTCCGGTGGCAGGGGCGTGAGACGCTGGGAGTAGCGTCGCAGGCACTCCAGTGCCCGTTCCGCCACCGCCGGATCGAGGCGTTTTTCCTCGGTCAGTCCCTCACCCAGTCGCACCATCTCCTTCATCCGGTCGATGATCTGGATATGACCCTCATGTACCCGCACCACAATCAGGTGAAAACTGTTCGAGCCGAGATCGATCGCGGCCAGGGCTTCATCGGTGTCGGCTTCCGGGGCCAGTGACAGTTCGGACATCGCATCTCTCATGATCGCTTGAATCCGTCATTAACCCATGGGTTAATGACGGATTCAAGCGCTGGATCAGAGTAAGAGGCGGACGATGAAATTTTGCAGTCAATGCGGGGAGAAGGTTGAGTTGTTGATCCCCCAGGGGGACAACCGACTCCGCTATGTCTGCGGTGCCTGTCAGACCATACATTATCAGAATCCCAAGGTTGTGGTCGGCTGCATACCGGTATGGCAGGATAAAATATTGATGTGCCGTAGGGCGATCGAGCCGCGCCATGGTCTGTGGACCCTGCCCGCCGGATTCATGGAAAACGGCGAGACCAGCCAACAGGGGGCGGCCCGTGAAACCCTGGAGGAAGCCTGCGCCCGGGTCGAGGTGGAGGGATTGTACGGGTTGTACAATCTGCCCCATATCAATCAGATCTATCTGCTTTTCCGCAGCCGTCTGTTGGATCTTGATTTCGCCCCTGGAGAGGAGAGTCTGGAGGTGGCGCTGTTCGAGGCTCGGGATATTCCCTGGGAGCAGATCGCCTTTCCGGTGATCTATGAGACACTCAAGGCGTATCTCAGGGATCGGGAGCAAGGTGTCTACCCCATGCGCAGCAGTACCATCGTGCGCCATTCCGATGCCGCACCGGGTTATCGCCTGATCGAGGAGTAGGCGATATTGAGCCGGCCTCAGTATTCTCGAGAGAGTACCAAACAAACCACCGTCATCCCGGCGTAGGCCGGGATCCAGTATGAGGACTTCACAGACCGCTGCTTCCGTAACTCGGAACCAGGCGCACATTGTTGGCCACCAGGCCGTCATCCTTGTCGCTCTTTTCGACATAGAACTCGAGGATCGACTCACGGTTGAGCATCACTTCATCGGTGACTTCGTCGGCCAGTTCGTTGACGTGACAGAACACACTCTCATACGGAGAGAGCTCCTGGCGGGGATCGATGATCCACAGGTTGGGGTCGATGCGCTTGATGAAGCGCAGGAAACCATAGCCCTTTTCCGGGAACCATTTGGAACAGACGCCACGCACGCAGGAACCGGGTTCGCCCCATTCGTTGCGGGGTTCGTAGGAGATGGGCAATAGGTCAGGAATCAGGAACCCTGGATAGTAGTCGTCCACTAATCGACGCAGTTCCTGGGAGACATTGCGGAAACCCAACAGCTCCACCCGGCAGCCCCGGTCCTGCAGCGCGGTGACAACCTGCAGGAAGTCGCCATCGCCGGTGACCATCAACAGCAGGTCGAGTTTTTCCGACTGCAGCATGGCGTCGACCGCCATGTCCAGGTCGGCGTTCGCCTTGGTGGTGACATTGCCTTCTTCATCGGTGTAGCGGCGAACGTTCTTGACGATCACCTTCCAACCGAAGTCGCGGACCATCTGCTGGTAGGCATGAGCGCGGCGACGGTATTCAGGATCCTCCCTGGCCCGCTCCTGGTCGAATGCGATGTAGGTGTTGAGTCTGAGCAATGATCCGCCATAACGGGCGGCAAACATTCTTAAGACATCGTAGCGGAGATGATAACCGCCGTTATAGCGTACATTTTCTGCGTCGACAAAGACGCCCACTTTGATAGATTGATGCAATCTGTTTTACCTGAAATGTTGTGTAGAGAAACGGAACTAAATTATTAAGAGATTGGGATGCGAGGTTTTTCAGTCAGGGAGTCGGATCGGGTGGCTGTGAGCCTGCGAAGAGGGCAGGTAGGGCGTCGGACAACGCCGGGCTAGCCGATACGAAGATCCCTGGCCGCATCCTAATTGACCAATATTTCGTAAAATTAATAGTCTAAACCGGCAATTATAGCCGCTTTGGGGAAAAAAATTAATCGCCAGCCTCTGTGGGTAAACAATTCGAGTGGAATTCCGCCGAAACCGACAAGCATCGTGCCTTAACAACCCGTGACCGGGGATGGTATAACCCTAAGCGAGAAAGGATCCCTGCACAGCAGACCATCGCCGTAACAACCGTATAAGAAACGTGAAGGAAGCCGTCACGATGCAGCCCGATTTTCCAGTCCACCAGCGTCTGAGCCAGAACGAGCTTTTTCTCCAGGCTGACACGCTCGAACCCTGTATATTGGTGATTTTCGGCGCCGCTGGAGACCTGACCCGGCGCAAACTGTTGCCCGCACTCTACAATCTGACCCGTGAGAAGGCCCTTGAGGAGCGCTTCGCGGTTGTCGGATACAGCCGCTCTGCGCAGACCCACGAGGCTTACCGCGAGTTGTTGCGCGACTCGGTGGAGCGATACTCCCGTTCCAAACCCGTAGACACCTCGGTTTGGCGGAATTTTAGTGAGCGAATCGCCTATGTGGAAGGCAACTTTGAGGATCCGGAAGGCTATAGCCGTCTGCGCGAGACCCTGGAATCCCTCGAAGTTCAGATCGGCAGTGAGGGCAATCGACTGTTCTATCTCGCGACCCCGCCTTCGGCGGCACCGATCATCCTGCACCGGCTGAGTGAAGCGGGACTGCTGAGTGGCAGTGGCGTGAACGCCCCCTGGACCCGGGTGATCATGGAAAAACCCTATGGTCGGGATCTCGCGTCCGCCATGGATCTGAACCAGGTGGTGGGGGAGGTTCTCCAGGAAGATCAGGTCTACCGGATCGATCACTACCTGGGCAAGGAGACGGTGCAGAATATCCTGGTCGCCCGTCTCGGCAACACCATCTTCGAACCCCTGTGGAACCGCAAGTACATCGACCACATTCAGATCACCGCGGCGGAGTCCATCGGCATGGAGGGACGCGGCCGGTTCTATGACAAGACCGGTGTGTTGCGTGATATGGTGCAGAGCCATCTGCTGCAGGTGTTGTCGTTGTGCGCCATGGAGCCACCGGTCTCCTTTTCCGCGGACGATATCCGGGACAAGCGGGTCGAGGTGCTGCGCGGCCTGCGCCCATTCATGGGGCGAGACGTGGCCAACCACGTGGTGTTCGGCCAGTATCGGGGTTATCGTGACGAGGAGAATGTGGATCCCCGTTCCCGTACGCCCACCTACGCCGCGATCAAATGCTATATCGATAACTGGCGCTGGCAGGGGGTGCCCTTTTTCCTGCGGGTCGGCAAGCAGCTGGCGCGGCGTCTCACCGAGATCTCGGTGGTGTTCCGTCCGGTGCCCCTGTGCCTGTTTGGTCGGGACGACATCTGCCAGGAGCTTGCGCCCAACGTGCTCTCCATCCGGATTCAGCCGGATGAGGGAATGTCCCTGAAAATCAGCAGTAAAAAGCCGGGAGATGTCCTGGATGTCGGGGCAGTAGAGATGGACTTCAGCTATTCGGAGACCTTCAACCATCCCATCAAGGATGCCTACGAACGCCTGCTGCTCGATGCCATCAAGGGCGATGCCACTCTGTTTGCCCGGCGTGATGAGGTGGAGCATGCCTGGCGATTTGTCAGCCCGATCCTGGAGACCTGGGAGTCGGAGACGAAGAAACAGCCCCTGTTTTACGCCGAGGGTAGTGAAGGTCCTGGTGAAGCCGATAATCTCATGGACCGATACAGTCGCCAATGGCGGGAGATCAGCGAATGAGCCGTGCAAGATTTATCGTGGACGAAAGCGATTTTTCAGAACGCGCCGAGGCGTGGATCGTGGAGAAGCTCAAAAGCGTACTTGAGACCTCTGAGCTGTGTCACCTGATGCTCGCCGGTGGGGGGACCCCCTTGCCGATCTATCGACGCCTGGCGCTGCGCTCCGACATTCCCTGGTCCCGTGTCCGGTGCTACTTTGGGGATGAGCGCTGTGTGCCGGTGAACACGCCGCAAAGCAATGCCTTCACGGTGATGGATTCCCTGTTTCACGGGGCGCCACCCGAGGGCGTTACCGTGTACCGGATGTGTGGTGAAGAGGAACCGGACAAGGCCGCCCGGGAGTACGAGGCGATTCTGCCGGAACGGGTCGATATCCTGCTGCTGGGGGTTGGCGAGGATGGACATACCGCGTCGATCTTTCCCGGTTCCGCGGCCCTGGACGAGGAGCGTCGCCGGGTCATGCCGGTGATCGGCAGCAAACCTCCGAGGCAACGCCTGACCGTGACCCCTTCGGTTATCCGGCAGGCTCGTCATGTGCTGGTGATGGCACAGGGTGAGGATAAGGCGGACGCGGTGCGCTGGGCCCTGATGGACGGCAGTGTGCCTGCCGCACTGGCCCGGGAGGGTGATTGGATCCTCGATCGCCAAGCCGCTCGCTCGTTGCCGAAGGACCATTCCCTATAACCTGATCTGTCTGCCCGTTCGTAGCGCGGGGTCGTCATTTTCTCAAAAGCAAGGTATCCATCATGTCTGATGATAAACAATTCCATATCGGGCTCATCGGTCTCGGCGTAATGGGACGCAACCTGGCCCTGAATATGGAGGAGAAGGGCTTTCCGGTGGCGGTCTGGAACCGGCGATTTGAAGTGACCGAGTCTTTCCTCGCGGAGAACTCCGGCAAACGCTTCGGTGGCGCGGCGCAATTGAGCGAATTCATCGGCCTGCTGGAGCGACCCAGACGGATCCTGTTGATGATCAAGGCCGGCAACCCGGTGGACCAGGTGCTCGAACAGTTACAACCCCTGCTTGAACCCGGGGACATCGTCATGGATGGGGGTAATTCCTGGTTCGAGGATACCCAGAGGCGCGAGGGATTGCTGCGTGACAAGGGGCTGCACTATGTGGGGGTGGGGATCTCCGGAGGCGAGGAGGGGGCGCGCCACGGACCCTCCATGATGCCCGGGGGCTCTCCGGAGTCCTATGCGGAGATTCGCAGTGTGTTCGAGGCGATCACCGCACAGACCGAAGCAGGGGCCTGTGTCACTCATGTGGGGCCGGACGGTGCGGGGCATTTCGTGAAGATGGTGCACAACGGGATCGAGTATGCCGACATGCAGTTGCTGGCCGAGGTCTATGACGTGATGCGGCGCGGTCTGGGCCTGGATGAGTCGGCCATGGCTGAGGTGTTCGATATGTGGAACCGAGGTCCCATGGAGTCGTTTCTGGTGGAGCTGACCGCCCAGGTTCTGAAGGTAAAGGAGCCGCAGACCGGTACTCCCCTGGTGGCCCTGGTGATGGACAAAGCAGGACAGAAAGGCACCGGCCGCTGGACCGTGCAGGCCGCACTTGAACAGGGCGTCGCGGTGCCCGGTATCTCCGCGGCGGTGGATGCCCGGGTGTTGTCCTCGCTCAAGCACGAGCGGGTAGCCGCGGTCCGGAGTCTGGGGGGCGACTCCCCTGGATTGACTGGTGACCGTGACGCTCTGATCGCGGATCTGCATGGGGCCATCTACGCCTCGCGCATCACCGCCTACGCCCAAGGCATGGCCTTGATCCGCAGCGCCTCCGATCGCTATGGTTGGTCGGTCGATCTGGGTGAGATGGCTCGGATCTGGAAAGGGGGATGTATCATCCGTGCCCGCCTGCTGGACACCATTCGTGAGTCCTATGCCGGTGAGGAACCGGCCAACTTGATGGTAAGTCCCGTGGTCAGCGGTCAGCTATTGGAACTGCAGGGGGCCTGGCGGCGGGTGGTCCAGGCAGCGGTGTCTGTGGGTATACCCCTGCCGGTGATGAGCGCCTGCCTGAACTACTTCGACAGTTACCGTACCCAGCGGCTGCCGCAGAATCTCATACAGGCACAACGGGATGCCTTCGGTGCCCATACCTACGAGCGGGTGGATCATCCGGAACGGGGATTCGTGCATTCCGACTGGTCCGGGGATTAAGGGCCTTTCGTGTCGTTATCGACCGATTCTTGTGCAACCTTCCAGCAGGAGATTGCTGATCTCGATGAACGGATCGAGGCCGCGTTGCCCGGATTATGGATCGGTGCCGAGCCGACCTTCACACTGCGTGATTCGGAGCAGCCCGAGTGGCTCTCGGAGGCGCTGGGCGGAGAAAAGGAGCGGTTCGCCCAGCAGCTGATGCGGCACCTGCTGGGGCAGCATCCCGGGGCGTTGGTGATGCGCACACTGGGGCGTCAGTATCCGGGTGAACCACTGCCGCGCTGGTCCCTGGGACTGTATGCCTCGCGGGATGGAAAACCGCTCTGGCAAGGTCCTTCGGACCCACTGGATGAGGAATTGCCCGAGTTGCCCCCTGAGCGGCTGCTCGCCTTCATGGATCATCTGCTGCACGGCCTTTCCATGCAGGGTTGGCAGACTCATCCGTTCAAGTGTCAGGGCAGTCTGCCCCATCGACTGGTATTCCGTTTTGACGACAAACCTTTGATGCACGGTCCGGAGCAGATCGAGGGCTGGTCCCGGGAATCACGTCACGAACAGCCCATCCCCTTGTCGGGACTCGTGGATGAACTCGCTGCTCGGGGCGAGTATCTGCTGGCACTGGGGCCTCATGCCGGGCATGAAGGTATCGATTGTGCTGGAACCCGCCGCCCAGTATCTGCCCGGGTTGATCATTCAGGGTTTTCCTCCTCCCGTGGATGAAACAGTAGCCTGGACCACCCTGACCCCGGATCCGGCGGTGATTGAGATCAACCAGGCGCCCTATCCCGACAGCCGCCAATTTCATATCGCCAGCCGGGAACTGTTCTCGGTGTGCGAAAGGGTGGGTCTTTCCACCCATCGTCTGCAGTACAATGGTGTGGAATCGGACAGTGGGGGTGGCGGACAGCTGACCCTGGGAGGACGCACGCCCAAGCTCAGCCCCTTCCTGACCCGTCGCCATCTGTTGCCGAGACTGATCCGTTACTGGATCGCGCATCCTGCGCTCTCCTACTGGTTCGCACCCGAATACCTGGGGGGAACCAGTCAGTCCCCCCGTCCGGACGAGGGTTTGCGAACCCTGTTTCATGAGATGCGTCTGGCGCTGCATCTGCTGGAGCATGAAAGGGACCCGGATGCGGAGTTTCTGTGGCGTAGTCTGGCTCCGTTTCTCACGGATGTATCGGGTAACAGCCATCGTTCCGACTTGAATATCGAAAAGCTCTGGAATCCTTACCTGCCCGGTCGGGGGTGTCTAGGACTGGTGGAGTTCCGTGCCTTTCGCA
>JARRNW010000140.1:0-8935 GCA_037384565.1 Candidatus Thiodiazotropha sp. | reverse complement strand
TCAGAATTCATCGACAGCTGGCACAAGTTCATCAAGAACGACAAGCGGGTGACCAACGATCCCATGGAAGCCCACTACATCGGTTTCAACATGTGGGTGAAAGCCGTGGAGAAGGCTGGCAGTACTGATCCGGACGCGGTCAAGGACGCGATTATCGGCGTCTCCGTGCCCAACCTCAGCGGCGGTTACTCTGCGATGATGCCCAATCATCACATCACCAAGCCGGTACTGATCGGCGAGATCCAGGAAGACGGTCAGTTCGCCGTGGTCTGGGAGACTTCCGGTCTGGTAGCGGGTGATGCCTGGTCCGACTTCCTGCCCGGTTCCAAGGACATCATCTCCGATTGGCGGGCACCGCTCTCCTGCGGTAACTACAACGTCAAAACCGGCAAATGCTCGGGTCAGAACTACGAATGAGTTGATACCTCTTCGTACGCCTTTGTAGCCCGGATGGAGCACAGCGCAATCCGGGTTGCAGATCCTGACCATCCCGGATTCCGTAACGCTTCATCCGGGTTACCCATTTCGTCTCGTTCCCACGCTCCGCGTGGGAATGCAGACCGGGGGTTGGGCGAGTACCCCAAGCCGGGTAAGCACCATGGGGCATGAGTATGCATTCCCACGCAGAGCCTGGGAACGAGATAACGAGAGTTGAACCCGATGTTGAAATACGCCTGTACTACCCGATCATTGAGCCTGCTATTGATATTGTGGCTACTGCCCGCAATCGTCACGGCGGAACCGGTGGACAACCTGGATCAGGCCGCTGAATGGCTGGGGTCCAAAAGCTTTAACAACAAGTACAAGGCAGTGGAACTGCTCGCGGAGCAGGGCGATGAGCAGGCGCGGACCTGGCTCGATGCGCTGCTCAACAACCGGCTTTTTTTGTTGAAAACAGACAAGCGCGTGGTGATTACCGCAAAGGACAGGGATGCGGTGAGCGACGCCAAGACCGGGGAATCCCTGGGTAACCTGAAGAAAAGCGCGGGTGCAGATCCGGGCCGCCCTGGCGGTCCTGGACATCCGTAATCCTGACCCCGCAAAACGCCTCATTGCGGTGGGGCAGATGCTTGACCGTCCGAAGCAGGCGCATGCGCAGATGCTCAAACCCCTGGTCGGTCAGGAGACGGATAGTGGCGTACGCGAGGCAATGGAGATCGTCATTGCCCTGGCCGGACTGAGTTCGGACGACAAGGCGGAGCGGATTGCCTCGGTGGAGGTGCTGGACGGTAATCTGCACCCGGCGGTGCGCAATGGCCTGCAGCGATTGTTACAGGATACTCAGGACCCGGAGTTTGCTCGGACCATTGAACAGACCCTAAAGGGCATCCAGGCAAAGCGGGATTTCTACAGCTTCATAGAGAACCTGTTTTTCGGCGTGAGCCTCGGCTCGGTGCTGGTGCTGGCAGCCATCGGTCTGGCCATCACCTTCGGTGTCATGGGGGTCATCAACATGGCCCACGGTGAGCTGATCATGATCGGCGCCTACACCACATACATGATCCAGCAATTGATGCCAAATTACATTGGTGCATCGGTATTGATCGCCATCCCCGCAGCCTTCCTGGTCTCCGCGCTGGTGGGTATCGCTATTGAACGGGGAGTGATCCGATTCCTCTACGGCCGACCCCTGGAGACCCTGCTGGCCACCTTCGGTATCAGCCTGATCCTACAACAGGCGGTACGCTCCATCTTTTCGCCACTCAACCGCAGCGTTGAAACTCCGTCCTGGATGAGTGGTGTGCTAGAGATCAACAGCGCCCTTTCACTGACCTACAACCGGCTCTACATCATCCTCTTTTCGCTGCTGGTGTTTGTCGTGCTCTACCTGGTCCTGAAGAAGACCACCCTGGGCCTGCAGGTGCGGGCGGTCTCCCAGAACCGGCAGATGGCCCGCGCCATGGGGGTGCGCTCCGAGTGGGTCGACGCGATGACCTTCGGGCTCGGTTCCGGGATCGCGGGGGTGGCCGGAGTGGCCCTGAGTCAGCTCACCAACGTGGGGCCCAACCTGGGGCAGGCCTACATCATCGACAGCTTCATGGTGGTGGTGTTCGGTGGTGTGGGCAATCTTTGGGGCACCTTGGTCAGTGGCATGTCCCTGGGTGTGCTGAATAAGTTTCTCGAACCCTGGGCCGGCGCGGTACTGGCCAAGATTCTGGTGCTGATCTTCATTATTCTCTTTGTACAAAAATGGCCCCGGGGACTGTTCCCGCAGAAAGGCCGCGCGGCGGAAGGCTGATCATGAAGTGGTTGACAAGCGATCGTGGTGGATTGGTGTTCCTCGGCCTGCTGGCGGCGCTGACCGTGCTGGTGCCGATCCTGAATCTGTCCGTGCCCGAGGGCAGCGTGCTGCACATCTCCACCTACACGGTGACCCTGTTGGGCAAGTATCTCGCCTACGCCCTGCTGGCCATGGCGGTGGATCTGGCCTGGGGTTACCTGGGTATTCTCAGTCTGGGGCATGGGGCCTTCTTTGCGCTGGGTGGTTATGCCATGGGCATGTACCTGATGCGCCAGATCGGCGAGCGGGGGGTCTACGGCAATCCGGAACTACCCGACTTCATGGTGTTCCTCAACTGGGATAGCCTGCCCTGGTTCTGGTACGGTTTCGACCTGTTCGGGTTCGCCGCGCTGATGGTGCTGCTGGTGCCGGGGCTGCTGGCCTTTGTGTTCGGCTGGCTGGCGTTCCGCTCCCGGGTCACCGGGGTCTACCTCTCGATCATTACCCAGGCTTTGACCTATGCCCTGATGCTCGCCTTCTTCCGTAACGAGATGGGTTTCGGCGGCAACAACGGCCTGACCGATTTCAAGGACATCCTCGGCTTTAATTTGCAGGAGGATACCACCCGGGTGGCCCTGTTCATTGCCACCGCCCTGTTTCTTGCCCTGGGCTACCTGGCCTGCCGGGCAATCGTCAGTTCCCGGCTCGGCCGGGTGGCGGTAGCGATCCGCGATGCGGAGAACCGCACCCGTTTCGTCGGCTACCGGGTGGAGCGGGTCAAGCTCGCGGTGTTCACCTTCTCCGCGGTACTCGCCGGCATTGCCGGTGCGCTCTATGTGCCTCAGGTGGGGATCATCAACCCCGGTGAATTCGCCCCCCTGAACTCCATCGAGATCGTCATCTGGGTGGCGGTGGGTGGACGCGCCACCCTCTACGGCGCGGCCCTGGGCGCGTTCATGGTCAACTATGGCAAGAGCTACCTGACCGCCGCCCTGCCGGAGGTCTGGTTGTTTGCCCTGGGCGCTATGTTCGTGCTGGTTACCGTATTCCTGCCCAGAGGCGTGGTGGGGCTTGTCAAACGCAGGGGAGAGGATTGATGCAGGCGATGGAAAAAGTCCGTGATCTGATGCGCCGGGATCGGGTGTTCGACTTTATGGTCGACCCCAACCAGATTGAGGTGGACCTGAGCCATGAGGTGATTCTCTACCTGGAAGGTATCTCGGTGAGCTTTGACGGCTTCAAAGCGATCAACGATCTCAACCTCTACATCAAGTCGGGTGAACTACGCTGCATCATCGGACCCAACGGTGCCGGTAAAACCACCATGATGGACATCATCACCGGCAAGACCCGTCCCGATCAGGGCAGCGCCTTCTTCGGTGCCAACATCGACCTGTTGCGCATGAGCGAACCGGAGATCGCCCAGGTGGGGATCGGGCGTAAATTCCAGAAGCCCACGGTGTTCGAATACCACAGCGTGTTCGAGAACCTGGAACTCTCCATGGCCGGTGACAAACGGGTTTGGCCCACTTTGGTGGCCCGTCTCGACAGTGCCCAGCGGGAACATATCGACGAGGTGCTGTCGATCATCGGCCTTACCGAACAGCGCGCGCGCCTTGCCGGGGCACTCTCCCACGGGCAGAAGCAGTGGCTCGAGATCGGCATGCTACTGATGCAGAATCCCAAGCTGCTGCTGGTGGACGAACCGGTGGCGGGGATGACCCATCAGGAGATGGACCGCACCGCGGAACTGCTCACCTCCCTGGCGGGGGATCACTCGGTGGTGGTGGTGGAACACGACATGGATTTCGTGCGTTCCATCGCCCGCACGGTGACCGTGTTGCATCAGGGCAGCGTGCTCGCCGAAGGCAGCATGGACGAGGTGCAGAACGATCCACGGGTGGTTGAGGTATATCTGGGTGAATGATGAACGCAACATCATAGCCAGGCGGTTTGCAGCAAAGTATTCCGTCACACCGGCGCAGGCCGGTGTCCAGAATACCCCGCGTCGCGAAATCATCAAGCCACTGGATGCCGGCCTTCGCCGGCATGACGAAAAAACCTGGTCATGAGTATTACAACACGAAGGGCGACCTAGTCATGCTCACAGTCAACGCCATCAACCAATTCTATGGTGAATCCCATACCCTCTGGGACCTCGATCTCGAAGTGCCGGAAGGGCAGTGCACCTGCCTCATGGGACGCAACGGGGTGGGCAAAACCACCTTGTTGCAATGTATCATGGGATTGTTACCGGTTCGTTCCGGCGAGATGCGCTTCCGAGGTGAAGACCTGAATCGGCGCATCGCCGAACATCGCGCCCCCCTGGGTATCGGCTACGTGCCCCAGGGGCGGCAGATCTTCCCCATGCTCACGGTGGAGGAAAACTTGCTCATCGGCCTGCCGGTGCGTCAGGATAAGCACAAGGAAATACCCGGGTTCATCTTCGAGCTGTTTCCCGTACTCAAGGAGATGCTGGGCCGCCGGGGTGGCGATCTCTCCGGCGGCCAGCAACAGCAGCTGGCCATCGGCCGCGCCCTGGTCATCGATCCCAAACTGTTGATCCTGGACGAACCCACCGAGGGCATACAGCCCAACATCGTCCAGGAGATCGGTGAGATCATCCGCCGGCTCAATAAGGAGATCGGCCTGACTGTGTTGCTGGTGGAACAGAAACTGCCCTTCGCCCGTAAGGTGGCGGACCGCTTCTGCATCCTCGATCGGGGACGTCATGTGGCCCGGGGTGAGATGGGTGAACTCAATGACGATTTGATCCGACAATACCTGACGGTGTAGTGGGCAGGAACAATTGATGAGCCGATTTACGTCTCATTCCCACGCTCCGCGTGGGAATGCCTATTCCGTTAATCGGAGCATACATTCAATGATCAGTGCATTTAGGGTTGGGTATGCATTCCCACGCAGAGCGTGGGAACGGGGTGAAAAGGGCAAGGCTGAGTGATGAGATCCGTAGAGTCCGTTGTTAGCGGTACGCAACAACTCAAAACTCAACCGGGTTGGCAGGCAAGCCTGAGCCTGGGTTTCAGGAAGAGCCCGGCGCGCACCGTGCTGGCCGAACGGCGTCACCGGGGGCCGTTGTCGGTACAACGCCCGTTATACCCCGAAGGGGATCTCTGTCATGTCTACCTGCTGCATCCACCAGGGGGTGTCGCAGGGGGGGATGAACTGAACGTTCAGGCCCGTGTGGAGCCAGGAGCACAGGCCCTCGTCACCACCCCGGGGGCCACCAAGTTCTACCGTTCGGCGGGACCGCTGGCGAGTCTGACACAGGAACTGCGAGTACAGGACGGGACGCTGGAGTGGTTGCCCCAGGAGAACATCTTCTTCCCGGGCGCGGTCGCTGAGATCCACACCCGGGTGATGCTGGAGGGCGCGGGGTTGTTCATCGGCTGGGAGATCAACTGTCTTGGGAGAACGGTATTGAAGGAGCGTTTCGAGCCGGGCCGGGCGTTGTTCCATTTCAGCCTCTACCGCCAGGGCAGGCCGATCCTGTTGGAGCGCCTGAACCTGAACGGCGCCGAGACCCTGGACGGTCCCGCCGGTCTACGGGGCCAGCCGGTGATCGGCACCCTGGTCGCAACCCTGGAGGATGGATCGTCCCTCGACGGTCTGCGCGATAGCCTGTCCGGGGACGAACTCGCCCTGACCTGGGTGGACGGTCTGCTGGTGGCCCGCTACCTGGGAGACTCCACCGAGCGGGCGAGAAACTGTTTTGTGGCGCTCTGGCAGCGGCTCAGACCGGTGGTGATCGGTCGTCCCCCCTGTGCACCACGTATCTGGAATACCTGACATCATCTGGAGAGACCCATGGAACTCACCCCGAGAGAGAAAGACAAGCTGCTGCTTTTCACGGCCGCGTTGTTGGCCGAACGGCGCAAGGCGAAGGGTTTGAAGCTCAATTATCCCGAGGCCATGGCCTATATCAGCGCCGCCATTCTGGAAGGTGCCCGGGAGGGTCAGCAGGTAGCCGAACTGATGGAGTTCGGGCGCACCCTGCTGAGCGCCGACGATGTGATGGATGGCGTCGTCGAGATGATTCATGAGGTCCAGGTGGAGGCCACCTTTCCGGATGGCACCAAGCTGGTAACCGTACACGACCCGATCCTGCCCCAAGTGGATACTCCGGAGCCTTCCCTGGTGCCCGGTGAACTCTTTACCCCGGAGGGTGAGCGGGAACTCAACCCGGGCCGGGAACGGATCACCCTGAGCGTGGCGAACACCGGCGACCGGCCCATCCAAGTGGGTTCCCACTACCACTTTGCCGAGACCAACCCGGCCCTCGAATTCGACCGGGAGAAGGCGCGAGGCTACCGGTTGGATATCGCCGCGGGCACTGCGGTCCGCTTTGAACCGGGCCAGACCCGGGAGGTGACCCTGGTGGCCTACGCGGGGGATCGCAAGGTCTACGGTTTCAATGGGATGGTGATGGGAGGACTGGACTGATGGCCAAGATCAGCAATCGGGCCTATGCCGAGATGTACGGACCGACCTTGGGCGACCGGGTTCGGCTAGGGGACACCGGTTTAATCATCGAGGTCGAGCAGGATCACACGGTCTATGGCGATGAGGTTAAGTTCGGCGGCGGCAAGGTGATCCGCGACGGCATGGGGCAGAGCCAGCGCAGCGGACCCGAGGTGGTGGACACGGTGATCACCAACGCCCTGATCCTCGATCATTGGGGCATCGTCAAAGCAGACGTGGGGATCAAGGACGGACGCATCGCCGGCATCGGCAAGGCGGGCAATCCGGACGTGCAGCCCGGGGTCAACATCGTGGTGGGACCGGGTACCGAGGCGATCGCCGGGGAGGGCAGCATTCTCACCGCCGGGGGTATCGACGCACACATCCATTTCATCTGCCCACAGCAGGTGGATGAGGCCCTGATGTCCGGGGTGACCACCATGCTCGGCGGCGGTACCGGACCGGCCACCGGCACCAACGCCACCACCTGCACTCCGGGGGCCTGGAACCTCCATCGTATGCTCGAAGCCGCCGATGCACTGCCCATGAACCTGGGCTTTCTCGGCAAGGGCAACGCCAGTCTGCCCGAGGGACTCGAAGAGCAGATCCGCGCTGGGGCCATGGGACTCAAACTGCATGAAGACTGGGGCACCACCCCGGCGGCCATTGATAACTGCCTGAGCGTGGCCGATGCCTTCGACGTGCAGGTGGCGATCCACACGGACACCCTCAACGAGTCCGGTTTCGTGGAACACACCCTGGCGGCGATGAAGGGGCGGGCCATCCACACCTTCCATACCGAGGGCGCGGGGGGCGGCCACGCTCCGGACATCATCAAAGCGGCGGGTTATCCCAACGTGCTACCCTCGTCCACCAACCCGACCCGGCCCTACACGGTCAACACCGTGGACGAACACCTCGACATGCTGATGGTGTGCCACCACCTCGACCCGAACATCGCCGAGGACGTGGCCTTCGCCGAGTCGCGCATTCGTCGCGAGACCATCGCCGCGGAGGACATCCTCCATGACCTGGGCGCCTTCTCCATGATCGCCTCCGATTCCCAGGCCATGGGCCGGGTCGGCGAGGTGCTCATCCGCACCTGGCAGACGGCGCACAAGATGAAACAGCAGCGGGGTTCCCTGCCGGGGGATCCCGCCCATCACGACAATCTGAGGGCCCGGCGCTATATCGCCAAGTACACCATCAACCCGGCCATCACCCACGGCATCGCCCATGAGGTCGGCTCGGTGGCGGTTGGCAAGCTGGCGGATCTGGTGTTGTGGAAACCGGCCTTTTTCGGCGTCAAGCCGAGCCTGATCCTCAAGGGTGGTTTCATTGCCGCGGCCCCCATGGGAGATCCCAACGCATCGATCCCCACCCCACAGCCGGTTCATTACCGGAGCATGTTCGGCGCCCTGGGGGCGGCCTCCCAGTCCACTTCCATGACCTTCGTCTCTCAAGCGGCTCTTGATGCCGGGGTGATCGGCCAACTGGGGCTGCGCAGCCTGATCGGCACGGTGAAAAACTGCCGCTCGGTGAGCAAGGCGGACATGGTGCTGAACGACTACCGGCCGAACATCGAAGTCGATCCCCAGACCTATCAGGTGCGGGCAGACGGAGAACTGCTGGTCTGCGAGCCGGCGGAGATCCTCCCCATGGCGCAGAAATATTTCCTCTTTTGAAGTAATGGATATGATCCGATTGACCGAGAAGATTCACGACCATGGGGAAGCGGACACCACCCTCACCCTGCCGCTTCACCAGCGTATCAAAAGCCGCCTGCGGGTGACTCTGGACAATGGTGAAGAGGCGGGCCTGTTCCTGGCCCGGGGCACCACCCTGAAAGCGGGTGATCTGCTGCTGTCCGAACAGGGACTGCGGGTTCGGATCAAGGCCGCTGACGAACACCTGTCCCGAGTAGCCTGCGACGACCCGCTGCTCATGGCGCGGGCCTGTTACCACCTTGGGAACCGGCATGTTGCATTGCAGATCGAACCCGGCCGGGTCAGCTACCTGCACGATCATGTGCTGGACGAGATGCTGGTGGGCCTGGGTCTGACGGTGGCAGTGGTGGCGGCGCCCTTCGAACCCGATCCGGGAGCCTACGGCGGCAGTGCAGAGAAGGGGCATGGCCACACTCACGGACACGGCCATGATCATCAACACCACCACTGAACAGGGTCGTGAGTGATATATCGGGTCCGCAGCACAGAACCACCCCCTCTCCCC
>JARRNW010000139.1:0-12352 GCA_037384565.1 Candidatus Thiodiazotropha sp. | reverse complement strand
CACCCGTTAAAGAACGAGTGCTTTTATATTTGGTAGGCGCGATTGGAGTCGAACCAACGACCTCTACCATGTCAAGGTAGCGCTCTAACCAACTGAGCTACGCGCCTGAAAGAAGGCGAATCATACAGGCACCGGCACTGGCATTGCAACCCCGAGTGGAGAGCCCCCCCTGCTGCAATCAAAATAACCGTGATCGCCCATTAACACGAAACGAGTCACCGTTCTCCGGTCAGTGGGACAAAACTCACCGGCAACAGGTTGGATGCGTGCACCTCACCGGTAAGATCCTTGTGTAGCAGGAAGAGATCCTGGGTGAAATAGCGGCGCCCAACCGGAAGCACCAGACGCCCGCCAGGCGCGAGTTGTTCCACCAGGGGCGGGGGTATCTCCTCCACCGCGGCAGTCACCATGATCGCATCGAACGGCGCCTCATCGGGCCACCCAAAGTAGCCGTCACCAATACGATATTGGATATTCCCGTAACCCTCCTCCTCGAGTCGGTTCCGGGCCTGCGAGGCAAGCTCGGGAATAATTTCCAAGGTGTAGAGATGGCCACACAGCTCAGCCAGAACCGCGGTCTGATAACCGGAACCGGTACCCACTTCCAGGACCTTGTCCCCGGGTTTAAGTTCCAGCAGATCCGTCATCAACGCGACGATAAAGGGTTGGGATATGGTCTGCCCCTGACCGATCGGCAGAGGGCTGTTCTCATAGGCATGGGGACGGAAACTCTGGCCCACATACTCCTGCCTGGGTACACGTCTGATAGCGTCCAGCACATGGGCATCGAGTGTACATCGACCGGTCATACGGCAGGCATAGTTGGTCTCAACACGAATATCCCGCATCATTTCATCAAGATTCGGCATACAGTGTGTGTTTCCCGGGTGTGACCTAAACGTACATTGGCCAGTTCTACTCGTGTAGTGCTGAGCAATAAATGAGACATTATTTGTTAGAATATACCTCTGTAGGAATAAGGCAAAAAAATATACACCTCAAATCACAGGGGTTAAGCAATCAAGCCCCGGTCCTGCAAATCGCGAATCTGATCCCTGACCCGGGCCGCCTCCTCGAATTCCAGATTTTGCGCATGGCGGTACATCGCCTCTTCCATCTGTTTGACCCGCTTGGCCATCTGTTTGGGGGTGAGACTGGCGTAGTCACACGCCTCTTCCGCGACCTTGGCATACTTTCTGGGGCTCATCTGAGCACCCGGGTAGGCTCCTTCCATGATGTCCGCTATGGATTTGAGGATGGTTTTCGGCGTAATACCATGGGCCTCGTTATAGGCCTGCTGCTTTTCCCGCCGGCGTTCCGTTTCATCGATCGCCCGACGCATGGAACCGGTGATCTGATCCGCATAGAGAATCGCCTTGCCATGGGCATTGCGCGCCGCCCGCCCAATGGTCTGGATCAGTGATCCCTCGGAACGCAGAAACCCCTCCTTGTCCGCATCCAGTATCGCCACCAGAGAAACCTCGGGCATGTCCAGCCCCTCCCGCAGCAGGTTGATGCCCACCAGCACATCGAATTCACCCAGGCGCAGATCGCGGATGATCTCCACCCGCTCCACCGTGTCGATATCCGAGTGCAGATAACGCACCCGGACATCGTGATCCCCCAGGTAATCGGTCAGGTCCTCCGCCATGCGCTTGGTCAGGGTGGTGACCAGCACCCGCTCCTGTTGCGCCACCCGGAGACGGATCTCGGACAACAGATCATCCACCTGAGTAAGCGCCGGTCGCACCTCGACCTCCGGGTCCACTAATCCGGTGGGTCGCACTACCTGTTCGACAATTGCTCCGGAGTGCTGAATTTCGTAATCCCGTGGAGTGGCGCTGACATAGATGGTCTGGGGTGAGCGAACTTCGAACTCTTCGAAACGCAATGGCCGGTTGTCCAACGCGGAAGGCAGACGAAATCCATATTCCACCAGGGTCTCCTTGCGGGAGCGGTCACCCCGGAACATCCCGCCGAGCTGCGGCACCGTGACATGGCTCTCATCGATTACCAGAAGGGATCCTTGGGGCAGATAGTCGAACAGGGTCGGTGGTGGCTCCCCCGCCTTGCGCCCGGACAGGTAACGGGAATAGTTTTCGATGCCGGAGCAGTATCCCAGCTCGTTGATCATCTCGATATCGAACAGGGTGCGCTGGCTGAGTCGCTGCGCCTCCACCAGTTTATGCGCCGATTCGAGTTGCGCCAGCCGCTCCTTGAGTTCTACCTTGATCTGTTCGACCGCCTCGAGCAGAGTCTCCCGAGGGGTCACGTAATGACTCTTGGGAAAGATCGAATAGCGCGGCACCTTGCGCAATACCAGACCGGTCAGTGGATCGAAAACCGAGAGCTGCTCGATCTCGTCGTCGAACAGTTCCACCCGCACGGCCTCCGCATCGGACTCCGCGGGGTAGATATCGATCACCTCGCCCCGCACCCGGAAGCTGGCTCGTTGCAGGGCCGCATCGTTGCGGGTGTATTGGAGCTCCGCCAGGCGGCGCAGGATGGCACGCTGATCGATAACCTCGCCCCGGCTCAGATGCAGCATCATGCCCAGATAGGATCTCGGGTCACCCAGACCGTAGATCGACGAAACGGTGGCGACGATGATGGCGTCTTCACGTTCCAACAGCGCCTTGGTGGCGGAGAGCCGCATCTGCTCAATGTGATCATTGATCGAGGCGTCTTTCTCGATGAAGGTATCCGAAGCGGGCACATAAGCCTCGGGTTGATAGTAGTCGTAATAGGAGACGAAGTACTCCACCGCATTATTGGGAAAAAACTCCTTGAACTCGCCATAGAGCTGAGCCGCCAGGGTTTTGTTGGGCGCCAGCACCAGGGTCGGCCGCTGGATTTCATGAATCACATTGGCGATGGTGAAGGTTTTGCCCGAGCCGGTCACCCCCAGCAGGGTCATGCCGGCCTCGCCGTCGTGCAACCCCTCCAGCAGACGGCGGATGGCCTTGGGCTGATCGCCTGAGGGTTCGAATTTCGAATTCAGTTGAAACACTTTGCTCATTCAGGGATTCTTCAATGTGGATTAATTGGCTATTATGACATCCTCACCTTGTCAGCATAGAATGACGCCTGAATCCAACGACTGTCGCTTAGCACCAGGGACCCGAAACCGCCATGAATTCACAACTCTCCAGTCGCGTAAAAGCCGTAAAACCTTCACCGACGCTCGCCGTCACCGCCCGTGCCGCAGAGATGCGGGCTGCCGGTAAGGATGTCATCGGACTGGGCGCCGGCGAACCCGATTTCGATACACCGGATCATATCAAGGCAGCAGCCATCCAGGCGATCAACGACGGTTTTACCAAGTACACCCCAGTGGACGGCACCCCCGGCCTGAAACAGGCGATCATCGACAAGTTCAAGCGTGACAACGGCTTCGACTATGCGCCGGATCAGATCCTGGTCTCCTGCGGCGGCAAACAGAGCTTCTACAACCTGGCCCAGGCGATCCTCGATCCCGGGGATGAGGTGATCATCCCGGCGCCCTACTGGGTCTCCTATCCCGACATGTCGATCCTCGCCGGTGGCGTGCCGGTGCTGGTATCCGCGGGCGCCAGTCAGAACTTCAAGATCAGCGCCCAGCAGTTGGCAGCGGCAATCACCGACAAGACCAAACTGTTTGTCATCAACAGCCCGTCGAATCCTACCGGCATGGCCTACACCCGGGAGGAACTCGCGGCACTGGGCGAAGTACTGAAAGAACATCCCCGGGTGATGATCGCCACGGACGACATGTACGAACACATCCTCTGGCCGGGGGTGAGTTTCGTCAACATCCTCAATGTCTGCCCCGAACTGAAGGCGCGCACCCTGGTACTCAACGGGGTTTCCAAGGCCTACTCCATGACCGGCTGGCGTATCGGTTATGCCGGTGGCCCGGTGGAAATCATCAAGGCGATGAAGAAGATCCAATCCCAGAGCACCTCCAACCCCACCTCCATCTCCCAGGTGGCAGCGCAGGCAGCACTGGAGGGTCCCCAGGCATGTATCGGCGAGATGCTCAAGGCGTTCAAGGAACGCCACGACTATGTGGTGGAGCGTCTCAACACCCTGCCCGGCATCGAGTGCCTGCCCAGTGACGGCACCTTCTATTGTTTCCCAAAGGTCGAGGAGGCGCTCAAACACATCAATGGCGTGAACAACGACCTGGAGCTCTCCGAATACCTGATCACCGAGGCCGGTGTGGCCCTGGTGCCGGGCACCGCCTTCGGTCTGGGCGGACACGTACGCATCTCCATCGCCACCAGCCTGGAGAAACTCGAAAAGGCCCTGGATCGAATTGAATCGGTGCTCAAGTCTTGATAGATTGAACCCGGGTTGCACCTGCGCGCAACGTCCATCGGATCACCGACCCGACGGGTTCGCGTTTTAGGTCACACATTTTTTTCCTCGTTTCAAACTCATCCACGGCCTGTCCCTGATCGAGCTGATCACGGCCCTGTGCCTGCTGACTATCCTGGTCACGCTCGGTGTTCCGGGTCTGAAAACACTGCTGATCAAGACCCAGCAAAGCACCCTGATCAACGGCTTCTCCACCCTGTTTCACCAGGCAAGGAGTCTGGCGATCAACGATGAGATACGCCAGATCCTGTGTCCCAGTGAAGACAACCAGACCTGTCTGTCCGGAAATGATTGGAGCCGGGGCCTGATCCAGGTGACAGACACTAATCGAAATGGCCAGGCGGACCCCGGCGATCCCGTCCGTGCATTATTCAATGCCGAGACCGGCTCCGAAATCGAAGTCCATTCAAGCCCCTCCCGTACCCGGGTTCACTACCTGAGCGACGGTCGGCCCAGCGGCTACAACCTCACCCTGGCTTTTTGTGATCCGCAAAACCGGGTACCCGGTAAATACCTGATCGTGAACAATGTGGGACGGATCCGCGTCTCCGATCAAGTAGACGGGGACTCGAAGGTTCGATGCGAGAAATAAAATTGTACGACTAACTATTGACGATCAGGGCCTGTGTCATTATTATGCGCCCCTCTTAACTCATTCCCCGGTAGCTCAGTCGGTAGAGCGGGTGACTGTTAATCACTAGGTCGGCAGTTCGAGCCTGTCCCGGGGAGCCAAATAAATCAAGCACTTAGAGATTTCTCTAAGTGCTTTTTTTATGCCTATACCTTGATTATTGTCACTTTTCTACGTCGCTATTCAATGCAAATGAACTAGGAGACAATCATAGCCAGACGCTGAACTCTGCGTATCGGTCAAGACCGACGGGATAACAAAGCCCGAAGGCGCCCCCCCAGGTTTCACTGGGTCAATCTGGCGAACGGGTTTCCTCCACAGTGGGAAAACCTGTTCGGCTGACAATGCACTTGTGGGTCGTCGAGTTTTCCTTGACTGCGACAACCATCAACCTATAATTTTTATAGGTTACTATAGAGGGATCTAATGTCTATTACTCCGTTTCCTTTGCCCAAGGACAGGGCAAGAGGGCTGATCCGAGAAGCGGCGAACACAAAAAACACAATAATTCCTAAAAGTTTTGGGCGCGGCGAATGGTACGAAGTTTTTACTCATCGCCAAGTTGTGCGCTGCCTCGAAGACGGTGAAATTGTGGACGGCCCGATCACGAACGAGCATGGCCATTTTGAATATACGATGAAGCGCGTCATCGCCGGCCAGGAGATACATCTAACGGCTGTTTTGTTCAAAGATGAACACGAAAACTGGAAAGTAGCGGTTAAAGAGGTGAGAAATGGCGATTACTGACAACTGCTTACACTACATACAGTGTGGGCTGGGTAATGTTTTCCTTCAAAACGGGTACAGCATCGAATCTTCGCCGTATGGAGAAGGTGTGTCCATCCATGATGTAGACAGCCTTCACAAGGCGATCAGCCGGGCCATAATCGACAAGCCCACACCGCTGCGAGGTGATGAGTTCCGGTTTCTGAGAATCGAGCTGGACCTCTCCCAAAAGGCCTTGGGTGAATACCTTGGAAAGACCGATCAATCGGTCGCGAACTGGGAGAAAACCGGGAACATCCCCAGAGAAGTCGATTTTTTAATGCGCCACATTTTCAGGCAGACAATGAACGAAGCCTCCCTTTACGTCGAAGAGGTCGACCGTCTCAGATCGATGGACCAATCCGACTACGATGAGTGGCTCAGTTTTCAAGAAAGTCACGGGCGATGGGAGCAGGCCCTCAAAGACTGCGTATAAGCCACGGTGTAGAATCATGCAACACCGTTAGCCTACTGCCGTTTCACCTGGGTGGCAACCTTATGGAATCAGACTTGAGCTTTGTTCCGAAAAAAGTGCCGGACTTGACCGATCGCCAGTCCCAGCAGGGTGGCGATACTCAGGGCTGTAACGGAAAAAACGAAAACGGCTGACACCATGATCAAGATGGGTGCTACGTTCATGTTGATCTCCATGGAACAATCTGGATTGAAACTATCGACAATCTCAACGGGTGATATTAGCAATTCGTGAAATTATTAAAAGCTATAGTCACCAGCAGAACCCAGTTTCGACACAAGAAAGTCGATGTTTTTTGATTCAGGTCAATTTATACCCATCAACCAGCCTTGACATATTTTTCTTTATCGCAAGAATTATGATCCGATAATAATACTGGCCGATGTCATGTAGAACACATGGATCGTCGACTTCGTCTGGCACTGTAGTCCCGTTTTTGGCAGCGTTTGGTGTATTTGCGTATGTAGCCTCTTCGTAGCGGTTGTGCATGTAACCCGCGAGGAAAACATAATGCTGTACATAGGGACACGATTCCCATGCTGGATCATTGCGCTTCTTTTTAGCTTCTGCCTGTTCACCCCCGCTCAGGGCGCCGTGCCCGAATTGACCGTTCTGGGTGAAACACCTCCCCCGGGATTCGACCCAGCGACAGGGAAACGTATCATTCCCAACGAACGCTGCCTGAAATGCCATGGGGACGTGCATGAGAAAACCGATACCCGGGATAACGGCAGCATTGTCGAGATCTACGCTGATCCGGAAACGATTAAAGACAGTGTGCATGGCAAACGATCCTGTACCGATTGTCACGCCACCATCGACCGGGTTCCCCACCGCGAGGCACCGCAAGTCGTGGTGGGCTGCGTGGAGTGTCACCAGGAGACCTGGGACAAACACCGCAACGATCCGGGGGATAAGTACAAACGTCTCGGGGTAGTGGCGAAGACGAACGTACCTATTTCGACTCTTATCACGGCCAGGTGCATCGCCTGGGCTACACCAACACCGCAAAATGCTACGACTGCCATGGGGGCCACACGGTTAAGGGCGAGGATGATCCCACTTCGGAGATCCACGCCAATAACCGTCTGGAGAACTGCAAGGTCTGTCATGAGGACGCGAATGAAAACTTCCTGACCTTCTGGCCCCATGGAGATGCGGATGACCGGGAGAACTACCCCGGGCTCTGGTTCTTCAAGAAGTTCATGCAGATCCTGATCTTCTCCGTAATGGCGTTCTTCTGGGTGCATGTGGTCATGTGGTTGTACCGGGAGGTCATGGATTACATCCAGGGAAAAGGCTTCGTCGAGGATCTGAACAAACCGGATGTGGTCTATTTCCGGCGCTTTCCGGCGGTCTGGCGCTGGATCCACGGGCTGTTCGCCGTCTCCACCATGACCCTGATCCTCACCGGCACCACGCTGCTGTTCGCACACACAGACTGGGCCAAGGCGGTGGTGGTATTCCTCGGCGGAACCGAGATGGAAGGCAGGATCCATCGCACCGCCGCAATCATCTGGCTGTCGATCTTTATCACCCACATGGCCATAGCGATCAGCAACATCTGGAGCAAACGCGCCACCTTCAAGTGGTTCGGCAGCACCTCCATGCTGCCCAACTGGAAGGATTGGGACGACCTCAAAGGCATGTTCCGCTGGTTCATCGGCCGGGGTCCACGACCCGAGTTCAGCCACTGGACCTATTGGCAGAAGTTCGACTACTGGGCGCCCTTCTGGGGTGCGGCGGTGATCGGTTCATCCGGCATCATGCTGTTCGCGCCGGAAGCGACCGCAAAGATCCTGCCGGGCTGGATGTTCAACATCGCCACCCTGGTGCATGCGGAAGAGGCTTTGCTGGCCGCGATCTTCCTCAACTCCGTGCACTTCTTCAACGTGCATTTCCGTCCGGAGCGTTTCCCGATGAGTACCACCATCTTCACCGGCGCCATACCCATCGAGGAGTTCAAACATGATCACCGCCTCGAATACGAGCGGTTGCTCGAACAGGGAGAACTGGACAGCCACCTCGTCAGCCGCCCATCGCGCCGTGCCGACCTGGCAGCCTCCTTCATTACCACCGTACTGATCATGACCGGACTGGGCCTGCTGACCCTGGTGTTGATCGGTTTGATGACCGCACCGGCTTAATCCAGGAGACCCGACACATGAGAAACCTCAGACCCATTGCACTCCTGGCATTACTGACGATACTGCCCTCCTATGGCTTTGCGGAAGGAAACGCATCCGCTCA
This sequence comes from Candidatus Thiodiazotropha sp., assembly GCA_037384565.1. Lineage (GTDB taxonomy): Bacteria > Pseudomonadota > Gammaproteobacteria > Chromatiales > Chromatiaceae > Thiodiazotropha. The sequence continues at coordinate 3,872 of JARRNW010000139.1, read as the reverse complement.
GGCCCTCGCCTTCACCTGTGCCGGTTGCCACGGCACCGACGGCTCCAGCGTCGGCCCATCGAGCCCCACCCTTGCCGGCATGGACCCCGATGTCTTTATTGACGTAATGAAGGGCTATCGCGAGGACAAGCGCAATTCGACCATCATGAATCGTATCGCCAAGGCCTATGACGATGAGGCATTGCAAGGCATGGCCTGGTACTTTGCCAAGCAGGAGCAGCCTCTTAAACCGCAACAATTCGACCCATCCCTGGCGGCGCGGGGCAAAACCCTGCATGAACAGTATTGCGAAAAGTGCCATGAAAACGGGGGTGTGGCCGGCGATGCCGGGACCCTGGCGGGCCAATGGATGCCCTATCTCGAAAACAGCTTATCGGATTATCTCAATGGCCTGAGACCCTATCCGCGCAAGATGAAGCGTAAAGTGGACGCCCTCATCAAGGCGGAAGGCAGTGACGCGGTACAAGCCCTGATCCACTACTACGGCATCGTGTCACCCGGGGTCGATTTCAAATGGGATGCGATCGAGGGGTACGACGAGGCGGTGGCGGAGCAGATTCCACACGCCTGGTTCGCCGGTCCCCAAACCCTGGCCCTGGCAAATCAGATCCGAGCCATGCCCGAGGGAGGCAGGGTGATCATCGTCGCGCCGCCCAATCCCTACAAATGCCCACCCGCCCCTACGAGCGGGCGGCACAGATCGCCATGTACTGCAAGCACCACAAGCCCAAAGCCAAGATCATCATCCTCGATCCGAAAGACGCGTTTTCGAAACAGGGGCTGTTTCGCCAGGGTTGGAGCCGTTACTACGGGTTCGGCACCGAAAACAGCATGATCGAATGGGTGGGTGCGGCAGCGGGCGGCACGGTGGAGGCACTTGATCCATCCACCCGCACCCTGATCGCGGAGATCGAGGATTTCCAGGGTGACGTCATCAACATCATCCCGCCGCAGAAGGCAGGCAAGATTGCCCATGTTTCGGATCTGGTTGATGGCGACTGGTGTCCGGTCGATAAACTCACCTTCGAGTCGACCCGCCACAAGGACGTCTATGTTCTGGGTGACGCCTCGAACGCCGCCAAGATGCCCAAATCGGCTTATGCCGCCAACTCCCAGGCCAAGGTGGCCGCCGCCGCTATCGTGGCAAAGTTCAATGACCTGCCCGTGGGTGAGCCCACATTCGTCAACACCTGTTACAGCATCATCAACCACGAGCACGGAATATCCGTAGCCGCGGTCTATTCCCTGGATCGCGCCAATAACATGATCACACCGATCCAGGGTGCGGGCGGCCTTTCACCCATGGATGCCTCCGACGAACAAAGAAAACGCGAGGTGAGTTACGCACACAGTTGGTTCAATAATGTGATCAATGACATGTTGGAGTAAGGGTCGCGGAAAAATAAATTATCCCAAACTACACGACAACTATTGAAAAAACCCCATAACTGTTGTCTCCAACCGCAAACTTCAAGTTCCAAGTACCCGAGGCAAAATCACTGATCTGTTTTGTGACATTCAGATAGTCACCAGTTTCAGATGTGAACCGTGGAATAGGAAATGGCTGGTAAGAAGATGGCTCTGTGGTTCCTGATTGCCAGAGTTTGGTCTTGACCTCCTGCAGGGGCCACAGGCCGGTAATGAAAAGTGAAAAATAGTCATCGATCGCCTTTTGAACAACCGTCGTGTAGGCGATGTTGGGCCGTCTGCTGTTGCTCCAGAAGCGGAAGTCATTCACGAGATCCAAACCAAAAAATCCCTCCCAGTAGGGATAGGCCTCGCCATTCAGAAACTTAGGATCGAATACATACCCGTCTCCCGATGAATCCAATTTCACCGCTGAGTGCCAAACATCATCAAAATCTGGAAATCCGCCAAAATCTCTGATTTCCGAAAGCGCTGGATACTGTTCTCGAAGAGCCGTATTTGTTTGAAAATAACTCCACACTTTCGACGCCGTCCAATAGTGACCCAACTCCGTAAGATGCGCTCGATCCGATGTAGTTAAACCACATCGTGTAGGACGAAAATAACTTGTATCGATCACCTCATCAGCAAGCGCACGGGCATCAGCATCAAAAATCCTCCATTGATTCAATCGATCCTGCATACTTGACGATAACAAGGTATCGAGGAATGACAGCTCGGATGAATAGTAGGCAGTCCCCCCTTCATCGGCTTTTCCATGCATCCAGGGACCACAGTACTTCTTTTTAATCGAGGTTACCGGGAGAGAACCATGTCGCTCTTCATCATAGGGGATTAATCGTGACCGAATGATCGTTGCGGTTGGATTATTTGCCCGAAAGTAGGCATACAGATCGGCAATGTCCTGGCGTATTTGCTCAAGACTTCGATCATCCGATTTTGCAATGGCATCGTTCAGTCCGAACTCTTCGATAATGATATCCGGATTAAATTCCGAGGTAATTTGGACCGCCGTTTTTCCCGTATAGGGATCTGCCACATTCAGGGATTGATAGCTGGTCAGTCCCTCCCCACCCGTGGCTATTATGGCGATATCCAATCCCTCAGAGACAATCACGGATTGAATGTGGTTTATCCAGGTTTTTCCCCATGGATTTGATGTCTCTGAAGCCCCTAGTACACATATCTTCAAAGCAGCGGTATTCATTGGTACCGCAGAAATGATGTTATCCAACCCCTCAGCCATTGTGATATCTCCCTATAGGTTATTTCGGCCGGATTGAGTGTACAGAACTATTTCGGTGATTTACCATGAGTTTCAAGCGACAAACCGGCGCAACCAGCTTGCCACATTTTGATACTGCGAAACAGTCTAAAGCGACACGGGGGTTATTAGTATATCTCCCAACAAGCATGCATCATCATACACATCCGCACTCTTCAGACGCTCACCACCAGGGCGTCCACCGTAAGCTGTTCTGGACGCTGGCCCTGACCCTGGGTTTTGCCGCCGTTGAGGCGGTTGCGGGCTGGTGGTCGGGTTCCCTGGCGCTGCTCGGTGATGCCGGACACATGCTCACTGACGCATCCGCCCTAGGCCTGGCGGCCTTTGCCTCGCTACTGGCCCTACGCCGCCCCTCCCGCCGGCACTCCTACGGATTGGGACGCGCCGAGATCCTGGCCGCCCTGTTCAACGCCCTGCTGATGATCGGACTGGTAGCGTTGATCAGCGCCGAAGCGATCCGTCGCTTCAATAACCCGACCCCCGTCATGGGTGGAGCGGTCATAGGCGTGGCGTTCATCGGCCTGCTGGTCAATCTGATCGCAGCCTGGCTGCTCTCCCACGAGCATCAAAATCTCAATGTGCGGGCTGCGCTACTGCACGTTCTGGGTGACCTGATGGGATCCGTCGCAGCCCTGATCTCAGGGGCCGTTATCAGCCTGACCGGGTGGATGACCATCGACCCCCTGCTCTCTCTGCTGATCGTGCTGTTGATTCTGGTGTCGGCGCTACGGGTGCTGCGGGAAGCCCTGCATACCCTCATGGAAGGGGTTCCGGCGCATCTCGATCTGCGTAAGATCGGTCTGGCCATGGCTTCCCTGGAAGGTGTCGTATCGGTGCATGATCTGCACATCTGGGCACTCTCGGCCAGCTCCTGCGCGCTTTCCGCACATATAGTAATTCGCGACCTGAGTGCCTGGCCTGGCATATTAAAGCAATCTCATGAACTGCTCCTCAAGGAGTTCGGAATCGATCACGTCACCTTGCAACCGGAATCCGAAACCACCCTTGTACCCGTGGAGGACCTTGATCTGAAATCCTACCGCTCGCGCCACAAACCCTAAAGCGTACGCTTGATCTGGAGACGAACATCGGTGACCATGGCGCCCCGAATTCGCCTACGATCAAGATGTTTTTCTCAGCGACAGACCTCTCACAGCTC